>JAPPIY010000330.1 GCA_026914095.1 Oligoflexia bacterium | reverse complement strand
AAATTTGCCCTTCCTGCAAAATTCGTCATTCCCGCGAAAGCATGCCCTCGTGGAAACACGGGGGCATGCTTTCGCAGAGGAATGACATTTAAGAAAGTTTGGCCAGTTAAGTCTATAATTCCCGTTTTTACAAACAACTCCGGCTTCTCTATCATGGGAACTTTAGTCGCCTCCGCCATCGGACTTATTGTTTTGATAGGCATCACCAAATCCTTTGTTCAGATGGACTCTAAAATCAAACAAGCAACGCAAAAAACTCAAAGAATTAGCCTCATCTCTCTTTTAGGAAACCATATAAACGATCCTGGCCACTGTAAAGAGACTTTACTCCCATCAGCCACTCAAATCTCAGCCGGAACGGATACAAATCTCCAACAGATTAAAGTCCAAGGCGGCGGAATGGCTCTGGACTTAGTGGCGGAAAAGAGCCAATTGAAGACAAAATACGGCATGGAGGGATTGGTGGACTTTCAATTGAAATGCGAGGAGGCGGGCGGAGTGAATGCCTGCAAAAAATGCGCAGGGCCTTTTCCCTGTTCTCCTGTGAAGTGGTCTTTGTCTTTAATCTCACAGACGAAGGTCAATAATATCCCCAGCTTTAATCGTATCTTGCAACAGCCTCTCAATATAACGCACACAGGGCCCAATGACAGCGATTTTGAGTGCGGTTTCTTGGCCTCTCAGCCTCAGCTGGCTTGTGAAGATCAAAAAGGGACGATTGAGGGCTATAGCCATGGAAATAAGAAATGCTATTACCTTTGTCCCAAAGGAAAAACGCGAAAAGACGGCTTTGGCTGTGATGCTGGTTGCCCCAGCGGACAGGTTTGGATTGGCTCTCAATGCGTGGAATATTGTGAGGGAATAAGGGAGAGGGCGGGACAGGTTGGATATGACCCGCCATCTCTAATGCCTGGAATAAAACTAAACAATAAGTGTCACTTTCCGTGTTTTAATCAGAATACATCAAATAACACCTGTATATTTGTGCCAAAGCTATCTCTTTGGTTACAAAGGACTAAAACCATGAACAACGAAAGGCTTAATCACCCAAAGCACATTCTGCTTCGCTCTTGGTTTCTGGATTATAATGATTACTTGCTCTTTTTTTGATTTTAAGGTCTTCATTGGATAGAGCGCATTCTCCATTCTTATTAAAGGGCGGGAGTTTTTTGTGGGATATTGTGTTAAGAGGGCAGAGAGTGACAAATATAACAGAGAAAGGCTGTTAGAGAAGATTAGGAAATCGGCAAATAAACAGAATGAGATTCCGGTTGACAAGCTTTCTGGTCAAAGGGGAGTTTCTCGCTACTTAGAAATTTTGAGGAGTTTTGTGAAGATTAAGGAGAGTCGGGTAGCAATAGAATATCTCATAAAAAGCTTAGCGATTTTCTGCAAATGTTACTTTTTTAAAATCATAAATTCAACAGATAATTCCAAAAGCTTAAGACTTTTTCAGCTCCGTCTAAATAAAATGGCAGAAAGGATTTATAACACAAGGCGGCATAAAAGCTGACAATTTTAGTGACTTGGATTTTGTCCAAATTTCCTTTTTTGTTCAAATTTAAAAAAAAGGCTTGCAAAAAAATAGAAAACTCTTTCTTATAAGCGGAGTGATAAGAACCAAAAAAACCACTCTTTTGCTCTTAAAAATTCTAGAAACAGTCACCACTCACAAAGACCTGCATTTCAAATTTTTAAACACTCTGTCTTACTTAGAATACATTGGAGCCAGAAAAATGTTAAAAAGCCTCCCTGCTCCCATTTTAAACAAAACTTTTTTAGAGCATATCAATGAAGAAATCCGCCACAGCCTTTTTCTAAAAAATCTAGCTCAAAATTTAGCTGAAAAAAGCTTAGGCTTTAAAGAGCAAGAGTTGATTGTCGGTTCTACAGCCAGCCATTATTTTCAAGAGGTGGATCACTATGGATTAAAATTTTCTTTTTCCAATCCTGTCCTCAACTATCTTTATACCACTTATGCCATTGAACAAAGAGCCGCGCTTTTTTACTCTCTTTATAATGACATTCTAAAAAAGAAAAACTTTCCGTTTTCTATGCAAACCATTCTAAATGATGAGGTAGAGCATTTAGATCATGTTTTAAAAAAAATTCAAAAGCTGGATCCTTTTTGGGAAACCAACATGGAGGAAATCAGCCAATTTGAGCATCAAAAGTACTTTTCTTTCCTAATCAGTTTAGAAAAAAAAGTGTCTGAGTTCTATTTAACTCCTCATTTTCACCCATTTAAAAAAGAAAATAACCCCTCTTACCATAAAATATGAGCTTGATATGGCGGCCTTTTACGCAAATGCAAAAGGCCAGCCTTCCTCTCACAGTTGTAAAAGCTAAAAATTC
This sequence comes from Oligoflexia bacterium, assembly GCA_026914095.1. Taxonomy (GTDB): domain Bacteria; phylum Bdellovibrionota; class Bdellovibrionia; order Bdellovibrionales; family UBA1609; genus JACOND01. The sequence goes on along the minus strand of JAPPIY010000330.1, from coordinate 1,712 downwards.
AACTTTATTTTTAAAAAATAAACAAAAAGTGATCGATGCTATCTCTTCCTGGTGGCTAATCACACATGGACACTGCAAAATAGAATTGGTAAAAGCTCTGCAAGAAACAGCTGAAAACTTGGATCAAATTTTATTTGCTAACTTCACCCATGAAAAAGCGGAGCAATTGGTTAAAGAGCTTTCTGAATTATTGCCAAAAAGCTTAGACAAATTCTTTTTTTCCGACAATGGCTCAACAGCCATAGAAGTGGCTTTAAAAATGGCGGTTCAAAGTTTTGCTCAAAAAGGACAAGAGCATAGAAAAGAGTTTTTAAGCTTTAAGCGCTCTTACCATGGGGACACGGCTGGAGCTATGAGCGTAAGCGCAAGAGGAGTTTTCACAAAAGCCTATAAAGATTTTTTATTTCCCATTCATTTATGCTCTCAAGGACAATTGAGCACAGATCCAGATAAGCTTTTTTATAAAGACTTTGAAAGAAAAATAGAAAAACACCATAAAAAACTTTGCGCTGTGATTATAGAACCTTTAATACAAGGAGCGGGAGGGATGATTGTCTGGCCTCCTGCTGTTTTAGAGCGAATCTGCCGTATCACAAAATCTGCTGGTCTTTACTTGATATTTGATGAAATTATGACAGGCTTTGGAAGGACGGGAACTTTATTTGCCCTAGATCAGATTAAAACAAAACCTGACATACTTTGTTTGTCCAAAGGGCTTACAGGAGGCTTTTTACCCCTGTCTTTAACCATCAGCACAGAGGCTATTTACAAAGATTTTTTATCCCAAAAAAAAGAAAAGGCCTTACTGCATGGACATAGTTTTACAGGAAACCCCCTCTCTTGCTCTGTGGCTCTGGCTAATTTGAGGTTGATCAAAAAAAATAAAGCTAAATTACAAAAAAAATGGAATTGGATTGAAAAAACAAACAAACAAAGGTTAGCTGTCTTCAAAAATCATCCAATGGTAAAAGATGTCAGAGCCAAGGGTTTAATAGCGGTGATTCAAAAAGAAGACAATTATGAGTCCTTTTTTTCTGAACAAGCCAGCCAAAAAGCCCTGCAGAAAGGGGTCTTTTTAAGGCCTCTCGGTGGAACTGTTTATATTCTTCCACCCTATTGCATAACTGAAAAAGAGCTAAATAAAACCTGGGATGTCATAGAAAGTTTATTTTAAGATTGGTTTTTGGTAGTAGAAGCCAGCTAAGACAAGGAACAAACTGTTTCCCTGCTCATAACCAGCGGTTTTTCGTGTTATTTATTTCGTGTTATTTATACTGATCTAGTTTGAGTTTTCCACCCTTTTGCCTCTCCGCAAAGCTTGTCCTCGCGAAAGCAGGGAGCCTGTCCTCGTGGAAATGGGGGCGGAAGTCTAGTCGGAACTTGAAAATTCAGGAATTATATACTTGAAGCCGCATTGTTCCTTTATTTATTCCGTTTTTTATAGGCTTTTTCTATTTCTTTTTGGTTTTATATTTTATCCTTATTTATTTTCCAGATAATACAGTTAGAAACTCTTTTATTTCCTTAGTTTGAAGCTTCTTTATGCTGAGTCATGTATATAATTCCCGAAAATTCAAATCGGATCGGTATAAGTGTATCATTTCAAAAAAGCGCTCAAAATTGCAGTTTTTTATTTTTAAACCTTAATCTCTCCCCTCCATGATGTTTCAAATTTAGGTTTTAAATACAAAAATGAGCTTAAAAACTTAAAA
>JAPPIY010000148.1 GCA_026914095.1 Oligoflexia bacterium | reverse complement strand
ATCCTATCCCAGGCAAGAGCTTTTTTTTATTGGCAAAAAGGGGCATGATTATTTTAAATTTAGAGGCCTTTCCTCTCAAGATTTGATTTTAAATTTAGTGAAGGAAATCTCTTATCCGCTCGCAGCAAAAATCGCCAAACAGCTGATGAATAAAATTTTATTGGAAAATTATGATGGGGTTTTCATCATTTATAACGAGTTTAAGTCTATTATCACTCCGAGGATTGTTTGCGAAAGATTTTTGCCTTTTGATTTGTCCAGTGAAAGACTGTCTCAAACCAGAGAGACTTTATTTTCACGGGATATTTTGTTTGAAGTGTCCTCTCAAGAGCTGTTGGACAGTTTACTGGAAAGATACTTCAGTGTTCAGATCTACCGCTGTCTTTGTGAAAATGTGGCGGCGGAGCATGGCTCCAGAATGACAGCTATGGAAAACGCAACTAAAAATGCGGAAGAGGTTGGAAAAAGTTTAAATTTACAATACAATAAATTGCGGCAAAGCTCTATCACAACAGAACTGATAGAAATTGTGTCGGGAGCGGAGTCTTTAAAATAAAAAGGAGCGCGTTATGCAAATCGGACATATTAAACAAGTGATAGGCCCTGTGGTGGATGTAGAGTTTCAACAAAAAATTCCACCAGTTCTTACGGCTTTAAAAGTGAAAGGTAAAAATTTAGTTTTAGAAGTGGCCAGTCATTTGGGAGATGGACTGTGCCGGACAGTGGCTATGTCGGCGACAGAGGGTTTAGTGAGAGGGGAAGAGGTTTTAAATACAGGAAAAATGATAGAAGTTCCTGTGGGTGAAAAAGTTTTAGGGCGGATTTTAAATGTAACAGGCGATCCTGTGGATTCAGCGGGGCCTGTGGAGAGTCAAGAAAAATGGCCTATACATAGAGCCACTCCTTCTATTGAAGATCAGAACACAAAAACAGAGATTTTAGTTACAGGGATTAAGGTGGTTGATCTTTTAGCTCCCTATATGAAAGGGGGAAAGATTGGTTTGTTTGGCGGAGCGGGAGTGGGCAAAACTGTGATCATTATGGAGCTTATCAGGAACATTGCTACAGAACATGGGGGTTATTCTGTTTTTGCGGGAGTGGGGGAGCGAACCAGAGAGGGAAATGATTTGTTTTTAGAAATGAAAGAATCAGGTGTGATCCATAAAACCGCTTTGGTTTATGGACAGATGAATGAGCCGCCGGGAGCCAGATCTAGAGTGGCTTTGTCAGGTTTGACTGTGGCGGAGTATTTTAGAGATGAGAAAAATCAAGATGTCTTGTTTTTCGTGGATAATATTTTTCGTTTTACACAAGCAGGTTCAGAAGTTTCCGCTCTGTTAGGACGGATTCCTTCGGCCGTGGGCTATCAACCCACTTTGGGGACAGAGATGGGGGCTTTGCAAGAGCGGATCACTTCCACTAAAAAAGGATCTATCACTTCTGTTCAGGCGATCTATGTCCCGGCAGATGACTACACTGACCCCGCTCCGGCGACCACTTTTTCTCACTTGGACGCCACCACAAATTTAGACAGAGAGCTGACCGCTTTGGGAATTTATCCAGCGGTTCATCCCTTGCAGTCCAGCTCTCGTATTTTAAATCCAGAGATTGTGGGAGAAGAGCATTATGAAACGGCTCGGAGAGTTCAGGCTCTTTTACAAAGATATAAAGATCTTCAAGATATTATCGCTATCTTAGGGGTGGATGAACTGAGTGAAGAGGATAAACTGGTGGTTTCAAGAGCCAGAAAAGCGCAGAGATTTTTGTCGCAGCCTTTCTTTGTGGCGGAGACTTTCACTAATGTTCCGGGACGCTATGTGGAATTGAAAGACACTGTGGAGGGTTTTAAACAGATTTTAGAGGGGCAGCATGATAAAATTCCCGAACAGGCTTTTTATATGGTGGGAGCTATTGAAGAAGTTTTAGAAAAGGCGAAAAAACTTTAGTTTAGAAGGTTTTATGTTATATCAATCTCGCGCTGTCAGTCATTCCTGCGAAAGCAGGAATCCAGATAAACTTTCAAACTTCAAACAGGATTAGTATAGGATGAAACTCAGTCTTTTTACTCCAGAGAACACTCTTATTGAGGACAAAGATTTACAGGAATTGATTGTGCCTTCAGTGAAAGGCTATTTGGGAATATTGCCAGGGCATGCTCCTTTAGTTTCTCTTTTACAAGCGGGAGTGTTGAAATATCTTCCTAAAAATTCTGAAAACTGGCAAAGTTTAGCTTTGGGCTGGGGTTATTTGGAAGTGCATTCAGAAGGGGTAAGAGTCTTGGCCGAATCGGCAAAGACCAAAGAGACTTTAGATAAAGCCAAAGCCGAGCAGGATTTAAAACAAACCTTAGCTAAGCTGGAGAGAATGGACTTAGAGCCAAAGGAAAGAGAAAAACTGGAAAAAGAAAAGCTGTGGCTGGAAAGCCAGTTGGAGCTTTAGAGCTTTAGAGTTTTAGAGCTTTAGAGTTTTAGAGTTTTAGAGTTTTAGAGTTTTAGAGTTTTAGAGCTTTTCTATTCTAAAAGTTCCCAGCTCTAAACCGGGTTTTTCTTTTAATGCCAGCAGAATGGAAAGCCGTTTCTTTAAAAACTCCAAGCTTTCTGATTCTTTTTCTTCAATGTAGCTTTTTAGTTTGGGATGGCATAAAACTCTGACTTGTTGTTTTCTTTTTAGAAGAGGAAAGGATTTTGGCGCCATCCGCTCTACTTTTAAAAAAAGATCCGTTGCAATGGTGGGAATTGTTTTTTTACGCCCTAAGCCTCCACAAGTTGGGCAGGCTTCTGTCATAAAGTGAGACAAAGAGTTGGCGCTTCGTTTTCTTGTAATTTGCGCCATGCCAAGCTCTCCCATTTTAAAAACTCTAGGGTGGGATTTATCTCCTTTTAAACCCTGCTCTAAACAAGCTACGACTTTTTCTCCATCTTCTGCTGTCTCCATATCTATAAAATCAACTAAAATAATCCCGCCTAAATGTCTGAGTTGTATCTGTTCGGCGATTTTGCGGGCGGCTTCTAAATTCAACTCTAAAAGGCTTTGAGCCGTGTTTTTTCTCCCTTTAAAACGGCCTGAATTGACATCAATCACAGTAAAAGCCTCTAACTCTTCGAAAATTAAAAAGCCTCCATTTTTTAATAGCGCTTTTTTTTGATTGGCTGTTTGGGCTTGAGATTCTAAATGGAACTTTTCAAATAGAGATTCGGCAGAGGTATAAAGTTCCGCTCTTTTGGCTAGATCGGGCCTAAAGGCTTTCAGCCATTTTGTTGTCTTTTTAAAAGCTTCTTTGTCATCTATAGTCAATCGTTGAATATCTCCAGCCAGCAGGTCTGTTAAAAAGACAAATAAAGGATCTTCCCCTGATTTGATTTTTCCAAGGCTCTTTTGGCTTTTAAACTGCTCCTGCAAGTTTTTCCACTCTTCTTTTAACTGCGCAAATTCTTTTTCAATTTGTTTTTCTTTTTGCTCATTGGCAAAGGTGCGGACAATCAAAGCTCCAGGAGCTTTTAATTTTTTGACAATTTCATTCAATCTTTTTCTTTCTTCTGGAGATTTGATCTGCCGGGATAAGGTGCTTTTTGTTTTTTGCTTTGGAAGATAAACCAGGTAGATTCCCGCTAAACTGATTTCTTGAGTGAGGCGGACTCCTTTGTTTCTGATAGGATCGGCTTTGATTTGAACTAAAATCTCCTGGCCGGTTTTTAGCGCCTTTGAGACCTCTTTTGTTGTTCCCATTAAGTCTTTTCCATAGAGAAAGCCCGATCGCTCCAAGCCTAAATCCACAAAGGCAAAATTTAAGCTCTTTGTAATTTTGCTCACTCGCCCCTTGTATAAGGCTCCCACTTGAGAGGGGGATTTGTTTCGGTGATAGAAAATTTGTTTGAGACGCCCTTTTTCAACGCTGGCTATGCGGGTTTGGTAAGGGCGAACATTGATAAAAACATCAATAGGCATAGTTTTTTTTCGAGTAGCTTTTTAAAATTTCGAATCCATGTTATTTTTAACAGTCTTTAAATCCTATTTCAAATAAGAAGTGACGGAGCTTCTAATAAAAAATATTTAAGGATGCGGTTTTGAGT
>JAPPIY010000071.1 GCA_026914095.1 Oligoflexia bacterium | reverse complement strand
ATTTCAACAACTTAACTCTTATCAAATAGAACTTAAGTTGTCATGAACCTATTTTATATTTTAATTTTCCTGAAAATCTACTTTTCTAAAAAAAGACATTGAGTGAAAGGCTTTAAAGATTTTAACAGAAAAATCTTGATTTATTAAAAAAATAACTTTTATAATTTTAGAGAGGTGATTGGATGAGGTTGGTTTTTATTTTTCTATTGAAAGGATGTTGTTGGAGTTAGGAGTGAAGCATAGATATACGAGGCCGTATAGACCTCAGACCAATGGTAAGGTGGAGAGGTTTTGGAGGACTGGTATGAAGGCCACTGAAAAATCAATAGATTCCCAGGGACAAACCATGAATACTTTGTCTAACAGCTACATAGAGCCTTATCACAAAAATATATGTATTATCCCCTTCGTTCATATAGCCTCACGGGCAGATGGGGCTGTTCATCTCTGTTGCCGTTCTTTAAAAGTTCTGGAAGAATCCTCAAAACCTCTTTCTCTGGGCGCCAATTCTTTGGATGAAATATGGAATGGATCAGAAATAAAGGCAGTTCGTTTATCAATGTTAAAAGGAAGAAAACTGCCTGAATGCCGCAACTGCTGGAATGAAGAGAAAAACGGGAAAAAGTCTAAACGGATAAAAGAAAATAACAGTTTTTTGAAATTTAATTATCATCGCCTAAAATCAGCAAAAGATAACAAGGGTTTTCTTTCTTCACTCCCTCTTAGCCTAGAGCTAAAATCAGGCAACTCATGCAATCTAAAATGCCGAACTTGCAATCCTCTGTCCTCATCTCTATGGCAAAAAGAGTTAAAACATCATGAAAAACAATGGAAATCCTCTTCCATATTGAAAAGCGCCTATGAAGACGCTTTTCATCTATCTAAACAAATAACAAAATGGCATGAAACAGACATATTTTTTCAAACTATAAAAAAGATAAGTCAGAACTTAAAACTTATCTATATAACTGGGGGAGAGCCTTTGCTTATAAAAAGTGTTTCACAAGTGATTGATTATCTTATAAAGACAGACGCTTATAAAAATATCACCCTCAGAATAAACTCTAATATAACTTTTTGGAAATCTGCTTTTTTCAATAAAATTAGTCAGTTTAAACTTGTGGAATTCTATCCCAGTCTTGACGCTGTTGGAGAAAAAAATGATTGGCTTCGCCCTCCCAGTCAGTTTTCAAAAATTGAAAAACATATAGAAAAACTTCTTTTACTGTCAAGTAATGTAGAAGTTAAAATAGAATGCACAGTCAGCGCTTATAATGTATTATATATTACTGAATTGATAGAATGGACCCGAAAGCTGGCTAAAAATATACCCCCCCTCCCAGTGTATTTTAATATACTCCATCAGCCAGAATTTCAGCATTTCTCCCTACTTACAAAATCTCTTAAACAGAAAGTGATCAAACACTACACAATTTTTAAGCAGGAAAAAAAGGAAATGTTATATAAGTCAGAAATAGAAGGCATAAACTATGTCATTAACACATTGAAGTCTTCTTTGGAGGATACAGAGAAAATAACAAACTTAAGAAGATCATTAAAAGAACACACAATAACTTTAGACCGTTGGCGGAAAGAAAATTTTTCCTCTGTTTTTCCTGAACTGGTTGAATTGCTAAATCAAGAATAAAATTAAGGAAGTCCAAATTTTGAACATACACTTTAACCACAGAACAGACTTGTTTTGTCGTCCCCTGGAAAGACGGAACTCCCACAAAAACTTGCCCTCGTGAAAATCTCCTGAAAAACTCAAAATTTAAACCCGATCAGTATATAACAAATAAAACTTTTATTTGCAAGAAAAATCTAAAAATAAGTTTTTTCTTTTTATTAAATTCTATTAAAAATAAATTTTTACTAAAAAAGAAAAAATAACTTGAAAAATAAAATAAAGTTTTATACACTGCTTTTTAGAAGGAGGAGAATTTTAGGATAGCTAAAGAATAAAAATGAACCCTACAACTATAATAAAAGAGGAAAGTCTCTGGAAGTGGTGTGCAAGCCGGCCTCTTGAGCTGGAAGCCTAAAGCTTTTATCGCTTTCACTCACCTAACTCCTCGGGTTCATTTTGACTTTAGAGCTATCCAACTCTCCCTTCTTTATTTTTTTGCGCAATTTTGAAGTTAGGTAAAAATCTCTTATTACAACCCTTTTAAAAATATATTCCAATAACAAACCCTTATGAGTTTTTACCAATACAGCCTACACAAACCACTTGAAAATTTAAACTTGGAATTAACCAGCAAATGCGCTTTAAAATGCCTTAGATGCGCTAGAACTTTGCATAAAGGAACCTACAGCATAACAGAATTGCCTTTAGATTTAATAAAAAAAAGACTTCATTTAGATATTTTAAAAGGTTTGAGTTTTGTTGATTTGTCTGGAAATTATGGAGACCCTATTTATCATAAACATTTTCTTGAAGTGTTAAAGTATCTAAAATCTCAAAATTGTCCAGTGTATATAGAAACAAACGGTTCTGGAAAAAACACAAACTTTTGGAAGTCAGCCGCTTCTATTTTAGATGACAAAGATGTTATCACTTTTTCTGTTGATGGTTTAAAAGATACCAATTCTATCTACAGGGTTAATTCTAAATGGGACAGCATCCAACAGGCAATGGAAATAGTTTCTAAATCTAAAGCGCGAGCGGATTGGAAATTTATTGTTTTTAAACATAATCAACACCAAGTAGAAAAAGCCAAACAGCTTTCAAAACATCTTGGCATGTCTCATTTTATAATTGTAAAAAGCGCTCTTTTTGGACAAGGTTTCTTAAATGAGGAAGGCATAGATCCTCTTAAACCAGAAGACAAATGGATTAAGCTCACCCCCCCCGTTTTTATAATCAAAATAATCAAGAGGGTAAAATATATCCAAAATGTGTTGTCAAGGGCTTGCACTATATTTGTGGGGAAGGGTTTTACTTTGCTGTTGCTGGATAGGCCATTACCATATCGCTAAAAGCCTTTTTTCTGAACAAGAAATGCAATCCCTGTCTTTAGTAAATCATTCTCTTAATGAGATTCTGCAAAGTGAAGTTTTAAAAAAATTGGAAAAGTCATGGAAAGATATCCTGCTGGCTCCTAAGGAGTGTATACAGAAATGTGGAGGCGAACAGGCTGGACAAGCTAAAAGCAGAAGCTTTCATGAACGCATCAAAACATAATATACTGATTAAGTTTAAAGCTTATTTGGATCCTAGGCTTGTCTTTTCCAGAGTTTCACCCATTTTGTCTTCCAACCGTCTGTTTGTGTCCTTTATTTTCCGACAAATGTCTTTATTCCATGGGTCTTTTCCTGTGTCCTCTCTTTTTTCTCTTCTTGTTTTAGTTTTTACATCTTCGCAATCGCAACTGTCGGCAGATATTTGAATGGCATTATAATAATCTTCAAGAGCGCCGGCCGCCTCTGAATATTCCTCATTGTTGTCGTCATCTTCTTCTGACACACCCTTAGATTTTAAATAAGAAATCACCTGTTGCTCTGTGACCAGCTCTCTTCTTTTTTGATCTAGGTTTTGTTGTTGTTCCCTTAAATGTTTTTGCAGAACATTAATTTTGCTGGTCTCTGCAAGGAGGCTTTGTTTATTCTTATTGTAGTTTTTTAAAGCCAGTCCATATTGCTTGGAATGTTGAGATATAATTTTCTCCATCCTTTTGGCATACTCTTGAACCAGTTGATTTTGCTGTTCATAAGCCATTTTATTTAAACCAAGCGCCTTTTGTTTTAAAAGATTGATCCTGTGTTGATACTGTTCTTTTTGTTGCGCAATCACTCTCATTTTTTGTTGGTAGTCTATTTTCAAATCTTTTAAGTCTGACTTTCTAAGAGCCAGGCACTCTCTATAATATTTCTTTAGCAACAGAATATCTTTTTGAGCAAAGGATATTCTTTTGTTATGAGTTAAAGAAGATAGAGACACTCTATAAGTTCCCGATTCAATGGCCTGCTTTCTTTTACTTCTATATTTAGCCAGCTGGACTTGGGATTGCAGGCGGCATTCCGCATAGAATTTTTTAAATTCTGACCTATATTCTCTATTAGCTTTTGTGATGTCATTTT
>JAPPIY010000302.1 GCA_026914095.1 Oligoflexia bacterium | reverse complement strand
CATTACAGGAAGACTCATAACACTGACGGCTAGGCAGGCCTTAAAAAGGCCGGCGCCTAAAACAGCTACAAGGATAATGGCAAAAATTAAACCGGGAAAGGACATTAAAATATCCACAAAACCCATAATCCAGTTATCCAGCTTATTATATAGTCCTGATAAAATTCCCAATATAAGGCCAAAAGCAAGTGAAAAAATCATAACAATAGCTCCCGCTAAAAAAGAGACCTTTCCTCCGTGAAGGAGGCGGGATAAAAAATCCCGGCCTAAGTCATCGGTGCCTAATGGAAATTTCCACTGTCCCCCTTCCATCCAAACAGGAGGGAGGCTTAAAGAGTTTTCATAAACTTGATTGGGGGAGTGAGGTAAAAATAGAGGAGCTAATAGACTCAGCGCTAAAAAGATTCCTAAAGCTGTTAAACAGGAGAGAGCTGTTTTATCTTGTTTTATGAGATTTAGGGTTTTTGATATAAAGGAATGTTTTGTCATACTGTTTTTGCGCTGAGTTTTTTTACAGCCAATGGGAGCGAATTTGAGGGTCTGCTTGGACATAAGCGACATCCACACAGATATTGATGCCAATAATTATAAAAGCCATAAGCAGGGCCCCTCCTGTTATGACGGGGTAGTCTCTGGCAAACAAGGCTCCTACAAACCACTGCCCAATTCCAGGCCAAGCAAAAATAGTTTCTGTTAAAATAGCTCCTGTCAGCAAGCTGGCGGATAAAAAGCCAATGATGGTGATAATAGGGATAAGGGCGTTTAAAAAAGCATGGCGAAACAAAACAGTGTAAAAACTTAAACCTTTAGCTTGGGCTGTTCTGATAAAGTCTTTTTTTAGCGTCTCCAAAACACTAGATCTTGTCATGCGAACAATAAAAGCCAAAGGAATAGTTCCTAAAGTCAAGCTGGGTAAAATAAGGTGTTTTAAGGAATTTAGAAACACTTTAAGGGAATCTGCGCTAAACCAGGCGTCTATCAGATAAAAGCCGGTGATAGAATTAATTTCATAAATAGCGTTTAAGCGGCCCGAAACAGGAGTCCATCCTAAATTGACAGAAAAAATAAGAATTAACATTAAAGCCCACCAAAAAATAGACATAGAAAAACCAAAAAGAGAAAAAGCAATGATCAATTTGTCAAACAGCTGATTTTGTTTAATCGCTGCAAATAAACCTAAAGGGATTCCTAAGAGAATCGCCCATAAAAGAGCGCAAAAAGAAAGCTCCGCTGTTGCGGGAAAATAGGAAAAAAACTCTTTAGCCACAGGCTCTGCTGTTACAATAGAGTTTCCCAAATCTCCTTGAGATAGGGATTTTAAGAACAAAAAATATTGTGTTGATAAAGCCTTGTCTAAACCTAAAGACTGGCGGAGCGCCTGAGCCGTTTGATCGTCCGCTCCTCTTTCTCCTAAAAGCTGTTGGACAGGATCGCCGGGAACAAGCCTTAAAGCCAAAAAAGAAACCAGGGTTACGCCTAAAAGAGCGGGGAGGGCTTTGAGCAGGCGTTTTGTAATAAATAACAACATGCTTTAGAACTGTCATAATTAGATAGACAAAACAAGTTTAAAATCGTCAAGATACAATAGTTTTTGGTTTGAATTTTCTTGCTTTTTCTGGAGATTCCCGCTGTCGTGAGAATGACTTTTGTGTTGAAACTTTAAACAGGATTGATATAACTTGCGCTGAAAAAAATGGCAAATAATTGGAATGATAAGTTCTTCTGTGTTTTAGAAAAAAATATTACAAGAGTATTTTTTTAACATGATAAGCCTTAATTTCAATAATGAGATAGACTTTTTTAGAGCCAATTAATTAAAACTTGTTATAAAGGGTGAAATGTTGTATTATTTTACTTGGATAAACAAAGGCTTGCTTTGCTTAATGTGAAGAGGAAAGTCTGGACTCCTTCAGCGGCGCAAAGGCTAACGGCCTTCCACCGAAAGGTGAGGACAAGTGGAACAGAAAGCAAGTCCAGCAAGTTTAACTTGGCTGGAGTGAAATCAGCTAAACTCTGCGTGGAGCGAGATCAAATAAGAAGGCTATGCTTTTGCTGAGAGCTTGCGCCTTCGGGTCGATCGCAAGAGAGCTTTGGCAACAAAGCTCCTAGATGAATGAGCCTTTCCCTTTTTTTTGGCAGAAAAAAGGAAGACAGAATCCGGCTTATCGTTTGTCCTTCAATGTCAATGAGGCTGGCTTTACCGCTGGCCTCTCTTAATTACGGATCCTGTTTAAATTTTTCAGCTTTTCCTGGATATCCCCGCTGTCGCGGAAATTGTAAGAGTTCAGTAATTCCCATTTGTCTGTCATTCCCGCGCAAGTGAGAATCCAATATTTTTTTTGATTTTTATGAGCGCTGTTATATGAATTAGAGAGTTTGTTTTTCACCATATTCTCCATTTTAACTTTTGTTACTAAAGCTTCTAGTTCTTTTATGTCTTCGGAATCCGCTTTTTCAGCAAAAAGAGTCTTCCTTTCAGTGTCAAAAATTTCATAGCGATCTTCTGCCAGCTTTTTAGCCACTTCCGCTTTTATTTGTCCAGCATGGTTTAATAAGCTCCTTTCATTAAATTTTAGAAAAGCGTCCAGTTTATCCTCCCATTCCCGCATTGTTACAACTTGCCGCTTTTTTGCTTGAAGTTCCGCATAATCTAAATACATGGTTACAATATGATTTAACTCTTCTATTTCTTCCTGTTTGAGGTAATTTTTTGAAATGGCTACATCTTGTTTGCGAACAATAGAGCCTAACCAAGAGCGTAGTCCCATATTTGGCTTTTTAGGATCACTGCGATCAGCAATCAGCTCTGCGGCTGTTTTTCCTGTCACAGACCATATCATTTTATTCTGCGCTTTTTTGAAAAAGTCTTGAGATTGCTCAGAGTTTTTATCGTAATCCACAGCAGTCACATAAAGGTCTTTAATTTTTTGGTAAAATCTTTTTTCAGAAGCTCGTATGTCTCTAATACGGGCTAGCCATTCATCAAAATAATCCCATTTTCTACTTTGCTTTAAACGGTTATCATCCATAGCAAAGCCTTTGATAATGAATTCTTTTAATATTTTTGTTGCCCAAATCCGAAATTGAGTAGCTCTTTTAGAGTTGACTCTATAGCCTACAGCTATAATTACATCTAAGTTATAGTGTTCTACCTCTCTTGTAACACTTCGCAGGCCCTCTTTTTGAACTGTTCGGAATTTCCGAACAGTTGACTTTCTTTCCAACTCTCCTGTTTTATAGATGTTACTTAAATGCTCACTAATATTTGATTTTGTTGTTTTAAATAAATCAACAATCAGTTTTTGAGGCATCCAAATAGTTTCATTGTGAACTCTAACATGGAGCTTAATAGAGCCTTTATCAGTTGTATATAAAACAAAGTCTGATTTTAAAGAGGCTGTTCTTTCATCAGCTTTTTGATTCTTCATATTTTTTTCTCCTTGTCTTCATGACGGCTGGCGCTCCCGCGGGTAACGGCTCCGGTATCCAACACAACACCAGCTCTTCCTGAGAAAATGATAAATTTTGATGTATTTTTAACAGTTTATATGACAAATCACTGGGCATTTTTACCTCTTAGTGTTAGAATAATCTTAATTAGAAATGGATAATTTTAGGCTTGTCAATCTGATTTATATAAGATGTTATAAATTGTAGCATAAATATAAAGTTTTAATACATTGTATAATTTGTTTGTCGCTATAACAAACATGGTATAAACTCTTAAATTATCAATGAAGGCTCTTAACTTAGAAATCAAAAAACAGCTTGGCTTTTTAGACCCTCTTAAAATTTTAGATCACTGGTTAAAGCAGGCTTTAAAAATTAAAGTTTATAAAAAATCATGGCCTATGGTGTTATCCACAGCTGACAAAAAAACAATCAATTCCCGTGTTGTTCTCTTAAAAGAGCTAAGCAAAGGAAAGCTCATTTTTTACACCAATTATTTAAGCCAAAAAGGGCAGGAGATAAAAAATAACCCTAAATCAGCTTTTAATTTTTATTGGCCTCAGCTGAAAAAACAGGTTCGCGGGCAAGGGCATTTAACAAAGACAAGCCGTAAAAAATCGGTTTTATATTGGAAGACCAGAAGCCGTGAAAGTCAAATCAGCCAATGGCTTTCGCAGCAG
>JAPPIY010000076.1 GCA_026914095.1 Oligoflexia bacterium | reverse complement strand
CCGTTTGCGCGAGGGCAGGCTTTAACCACATGTAACCCGAGGTCGCTTTGTGGCAAAAAGCAGGACTGAATTTCGAAAGCTCATTTACAAGCTTTTGAGCCTTTTAAACTGCTTTCTTGCAAATATCCACTTAAAATCATAAATCCACAAATAATTTTAATAGGTTAGGGTCTTTTCAGCGCCGACTCAATAAGTTTTTCCGCTTAACTAGAAAGTTTTGAGCTATAATAACAGTTTCACTTCCCTACTAAAACCAAAAATGATAGAAAGGCTGGTATGACACAAGAGCTGGCGGATTTTATATTTAAAATTTTTTTGTTTTATCTGCCTCTTCTTTTTTCACTGTGTGTCCATGAGTTTGCCCATGGCTGGGTGGCCAAAAAAAGGGGAGATTTAACAGCTTTTTATGAAGGCCGGCTCACATTAAACCCCATAGCTCATCTGGATTATTTAGGAACCCTTATCCTGCCTATGATTTTTTTATTCACAAACTCTCCTCTATTTTTTGGCTGGGCTAAGCCTGTGCCTGTAGATCCTAGAGCTTTTAAACATCCCAAAGAAGATATGTTTTGGGTCGCCTTTGCCGGCCCCTTGTCCAATATCTTTTTAGCCCTGGTAGGCACTTTTGCTCTGAGCTTTCTGTACATCATTCACAATAGAATGAATTTGAATGAAAATTTTATTTCTATGATAGAGATGTTTATTTATTTAAACCTTCTGCTAGCTGTCTTTAATCTGATTCCCCTGCACCCTTTAGATGGCGGAAAGGTGATAGCCCGCTTCCTGCCTGTCAGGTGGAATCTTTTTTTAGAGGAACATCAAAATTACAGCTATGCGCTTCTTATTCTTCTCCTCTTGTTAGGGGCTTTCCACTATTTAGCCAAACCGATTCTTTTCACAACTCAATATTTAATTGAAACAGCTCAATGGCTCAGCCAAGGGATTGCAAACTGAATTGTTTTCCAATTTGTTAAAATATCAATTAGAGTTTCCTTTTACTGGCAAGCTAATAAAATAAAAGACGATACACGACTAGCCAATTCAAAAGACTATTGTAAGAAAAAATAATGGGAATTATATAGCGATCCTGTTTGAGTTTTTCACCCTTTTGTCACTCCTGCTTAGCTTGTCCTCACGAAAGCCTGCCCTCGCGCAAATGGGGCAGAGAGCAGGAGTCTAGTTGGAACCTGAAAATTCAAACAAAATCACTATACATTTAGCTAGCCTTCAAGAGCCTATAAAATCGGGCTGTCCAAAAAATTCCAAGCCTTTATATTATAAATGTTTAAAACCATTTTTTTTGTCTCATAAGAAGCTCTTGAAACCCCCTCTTTTTTTAAAGGCCTTGACGAAAATCCTGCTAGTTAAGTCTTAATTCTTAAAATAATCGAGTCCCACTTTTTAGCTTTAATTTCTTCCTTAGAAAACCCTGTTACTTTGGAAATAAAAGAAGTATCTGCCTTTTCTTTCAGCACATTGAAATGAAGTGAGTGAAAAAAGTGGACTGAAGTTAAGAGTTAATTTAAAGGAAAAAAGAGCTAAGAAAGGGGTCAAAGATGAAGAAAAAAGAACACAGAAAATATAGTCAGGAATATAGACAGGAGGTGGTAGAGCTGGCTAAAAAGCCGGAGATAAGCGAAGCGTCAAGAGAGCTGGAAATACCGTTAAGCTGTCTTCAATGTTGGAAATCCCAAAAAGCTGTTCCCGTTGAGAAGTTTCAAGATGTTGTGACTACAGGCAGAAGTGAAAAGATTAAAAAAACAGCTGTTCGAAGAGAAAACGATAGTTGAGATATTAAAAAAAGCGACAGCTTTTTTTTCAACAGAAAGTGGAAGATGATCTATTGTTTTATAAATTTGAAAAACAGCTTGATTTTAACTCAAATTACCTCTCAACATGAATCCACTATTTTAACTCATACCAGTAATTAAGCCCCGTTTTTGAGTTTCTTGATCTCTCTTGCCGGCAAACCTGTCACTTTAGAAATAACTGAAATATTCATTTTTTCTTTCAGCATATTCAAAATAACCTCCTGACGACCTTTTTGTATGCCTTTTTCTATGCCTTTTTGTATGCCTTCTTGACGGCCTTTTCGCATACCTTCCCTTTTGCCTTCCCAACGGCCTTTTTCTTTAATAACTTCTCTTATGTTCATAATTCCTCCTTTGTTTAAGATTCCCTCTTCTATAAGACCCTGCTCCGCCTTTTGCCATTCCTTCAATTTTAAGCCTGTCGCATCTCTTAAATACTCTACTATCCCGATAACTGTCTCATTCACTTCTCTTTTTGTCTTCCCATTTAATATATCCCCAAAGTAATCCTTGACAATAGTTTTTACTTTTTCAGCGGAAGGCTCTTTTATATCCCACACCTCATCTAATAACTTTATAACTCCCCATATCTTAGACCCCTTATTCCTAACAATCTTGCGAATCTTCGGATCTTTTGTATTTATTATCCGCAACTTGAAGTTTAACATATTTTCTCTAGTTTCAACAGGAATTTTAGACAAAAAATCCTTAAAATCTTCTTCTTGGAGGGATTTTTTCCACTTCATAGGCTGTTTGCCATGATAAAACAAAATCAGAATTATGGGTAGAGGATGACCTTTCTGCTTAATACTGAGCTCTCGTATTAAAATCTGATATTTTAAAAATTGCTCAAAAGCGTCTTTATCGTGATATGACTTATGTTCCAAAATTGTTAAAAGCGCCATTCTTTCTTTAGGATAATTCTTGAAAGAAAAAGATAAAACAAGATCAGCCAATTGCTTTTTATGGCTGTCTTTTTCAAGCTTTATATCGTTTAGATTAAAAACTTGGTTCTCTGCTTTTGTAAGAGTAAGCTCCAACAGTTCTCTGGCCAATTTAGGATCAGAGAAAACCAGCTTAAAAAAGCTGTCGTGGCTACATGTTGGCTTTTTTCTTGTGTTTTTTCTGGCTTGTTTTAACTTTTTCTTCATAGATGCATCCTTAGTATATTGGGAAGAGTGTAAAGAATTTCTGGCAAAGCGCAAGTCTTTTTATTTCTGATTTTGAACTAAAGTCAGCCTCCCAAAGTGATCTGGACAACACGCCGTCTTAATCTACAACAGCAGAAATTTAAATGGTCTTAACCCTACACTATCTTCATCTTTTATCAGAATCTATTTTTAACTCTTTCAATCTATTTTCCAAAGCCTGCTTTAACCTCTCTCTAACTTCAAGCGGATCCTGTAGCCAATCTGTTGACCAAATGCGATGGAATTTCCACCCATAAGATTCTAAAATTTCCTGTCTAAGCTTATCTCTATCTCTAGCTGATTTTGTAGAATGATAGTTCGCTCCATCAGTTTCTACAGCCATTATATAACCTGAATGATCTTTATGCTTCACCCCTATATCTATACGATACCCTCTAACACCAACCTCCCAATCTGCTGAAAATCCAGGGAAAGATTCGATTTGATCTAATGCCCATTCCTGAAAAGGGCTTTCTATATCCTGAGAATTTGCCTCTGCTATTAAAGGCAGGTTCCCCGTTTCTAAATATTTAAGATATTCTTGTAAAACTTTTACGCCTTCAGATGATGTGTCTGACACTTGTATATCAGAAGGCTTAAGAGATGTAAATAAAACTAATTGATTTTTAGCCCGCGTGAAAAGCACATTTAATCTTCTATATCCGTATTTACCAGAGATAGGTCCAAATCTTTGAAAAACTTTTTTAGCTCTATAATCAGGGCCATACACTGAGCTAACAAATATTACATCTCTTTCATCACCTTGCACATTCTCTAAATTCTTTATAAAAAACTCATTTAACCCTTCATCTTTTTGAGACCATTCATTAAGGTAATTTTCAACATGGATTTTCCCTTCTTTATCAATATCAAATTGATTTTCAATAAGCTCTTTTTGAGCCTTATTAACAGAAACTACTCCAAGAGACTCTTCAGGCCGCTCTTTCATAAATGTAATAATTTTATCAACAATTTTTTTAGCTTCAACTTCATTAAACCCTCCTTTACCGTTTATTCCCGATCGGCTTCTGTATACTCCCTCTTTGATATATTTCTTTTTAACACATTTTTTTAAGTTATCTTTGACTGGTATGCAGGGAATAATAAGATTACATCAATAAAAATTAAAATTTGAAAATT
>JAPPIY010000260.1 GCA_026914095.1 Oligoflexia bacterium | reverse complement strand
CCTCTCGCTGGGGCTGGCGTTTTGTCTCATTCGCCAGACGGTTTCGTGGAGGAAAATGTCATAAATAAAAAAAACAGTTTGTTTCAAAATATATCTAAGTCTGTCAAATTTTATTTACATGATGTTCTTTTGCCGGGGGTTTATCAGCTGGCGGAGTGGATTGAATTTAAAATTTTGATAGCCTGTTTTATTTCCGCTTTTGTTATTATTGTTACAGTTTTGTCTGCCTTTCCTTTGATTTCTATTTTGAAGTCCAGCGTGGAGCAGGAAAGTTTAAATAATGTGGAAAATATTGCTATCACTCTGGCCCAAGCCAATAGAAGCTCCTTGAAAAAAGGCCTTTCCGCGGCGGTGAGCGTGGATTATGCCTTAAGAAGGCCAGGGGTGGAAAAAGCTTTTATTATCTCGGCCATTGATGGAAGAATCCTGGCTCCATCAGAAATAGCTCACACTTTCCCTAAGGACTCTTTTATTCATAGAGCGAGAAAAAAAGAGGGAAAAACAGTGGAGAAAGTAGGCTCTTCCGCTGTGGCCGCAGTTGTTCCCATTTCCTTTTATAATCCTGACACAGGTGAGGCCAGCCCTAGAGCTTATTCTGTTGTTATTTATAATATGGAGACTTTGGCCGTTGGCGCAAAGAAGGTTTTAAGTCTTGTGATTCAGACTTTTTTGATTGCCTTTATCATAGCTCTCATTTTGTATTTCTTTCTTATCAATCTGGTTGAGTTTCCTATCAGAAGCGTCAATCATCAGTTGGAAAAAGCTTTAAAGGATGACAAAGCCCCTTCAGTTTCTGTCAATTATCAGTCTCAAGTTTTATTAGACTTATGCAATCATATTAACAGCGCTTTGAATCAAATTTCTTTAAATAAAATGCTGAAGACTCAAGATAACGAAGAATCCGCTCTTCCCCTGAACCGTCAAAATGAAATGAATAACCTTGTTGAAGTTATAGGCTTTCCCTCTATGGCTATTAATATGAAAGAAGAAACTGTGGCTGGTTTAAATTCCAATTGGACGGAGCAGATTGGTTTTGCTGAGATACTTCATCAGCCCCTTTCAGACATTTCAGACAGTGTGTTGAGAGAGCATTTATTGAGTTTGATAGAGCAGGGCAACAGCCAGCCGGAGGAAATCGCTTTTGGAGAGATTTGCCTGAATCAGATGAGCTTGCAAAGCACTTGTCAATTTGTTAGAGATCCCGACTCTCTCGCTTATGCCATTATAACTTTTATGCCGGCTGAGGCTGAAGGAGCCGCTTAAAAATGTCTCAATTGATTGAAAAAAGTTTGATGAAATCCTTTGTCTTAAAAATTTTGCAAGGCTCTTATAAAGGCAAGCAGTTGAAGCTTTTAAGCTCTGAAATTAAAATAGGCCGCTCCAATGACTGTGATATTATTTTTAAAGACGATTCAAACTGCTCCAGACACCATGCTCAGATCCAAAAACAAGGGGACAGTTTCCTGATACGAAGCCTTAATCCTAAAAACCCTGTTTTAGTGAATAAAAAGGCAATAGAGTCGCGCTTATTGCAGATCAAAGACACGATTCAAATCGGACAGACAAAAATGGTCTTTTTAGAGCAGTCCGCGGCTTCTAAAGCTCCTCCGGCCTCCTTTCAGAGAAAAAAATCAAAAAAAAGCTCTATCAACCCCGCTCGTTTGATTCTGATTACTGTTCTTATCGCCGGAGCTTTTTTGTTTTTTTCTGAGAATCCAACAAAAAACCAAGAAGAAAAAAAACTTCAATTGACGACAGAGGCGGATATTTTAAATCAAGTGGAGGAGCTGAAAAAACAAAATGAGGAGGAGTTTAAAAATTTGACGCTCGATTTTAAACAAGAGGCTTCCAGAATAGCTTTTATTTCCGGCTTTAGAGATTATAGAAAGGGATATTTTCATAGAGCTTTAAAGCTGTTTAAACACTGTTCTATGTTAGATAAGGGGAATGAGCTGTGTCGCCGCTATGAATTAAAATCTCATGTTCAAATTGAAAAATTGATTCAAAAAAAGGTTCGGTTGGGGAATTCTTATAAAGCCAATAAACAATATGAAGCCTGTTCAGCTGTTTTTAAAAGTATAGAGACAATGATCTTAGATGTTAAAAACCCCATTTACAAAGAGGCTAAGGCCAAAAGGCTGGCTTGCTCTCTTCATTTAAGGAATAAAATTTAATGAAATTAGTTTTAGAGCATTTTGGAATAGTGATAAAGGAAAGCTTTTTAGAGGAAGGGCGGGAATATTTTATTGGCAGACAAAAAGACTGTGACTTTGTTTTAGAAGAAGATTCCGGTGTCTCCAGAAAGCATGTTAAAATTTATCAGTCGGCAGAATCAGGAAATTGGCGAGTGGAATCCACTTCAGAATGGGGAGGCCTTTATTTAAATGGCGAGGAAATTCAGTCAATAGAGTTGGAAAACTCTTGTTCTTTAAAATTAAAAAACTACAGCTTAAAATTTATTCAGGAGGAAGAGTCAAGGGCTGAAGAGGCTGAAGAAAAGCCTCAGGACTTTGCTCCCAGCTCTTCTCTTTTAAAAGAGGAGAGCTTGTCTGTGGATGATAAAACGAAAATTGAGGGAGGCTCCCATCTTCTTTATTCTCTTCATATTTTTATTGACGGGGAATTTTCTGATCATGTGAGTTTAAGCTTAGGAGACAGCTGGGTTTTAGGCCGCTCTGAAGAGTGTGACATTTGCATCGATTATAGTTTTTTAACGAGAAGGCATGTTCAATTTCTTAAAAAAGAATCTAAATTTTATGTGAAGGATTTAGGCAGCGCTAATAAAACGCTGTTAAATGAAAAAGAGCTGTCTCCCAATCAAGAGACTCTTTTGAATCCAAATGATGAAGTTTCAGTCGCTGATTTAAAAATCCGGTTTGAAGTTAGAAACACTCAGCATGAGGCTTTGATGAAAAATTTGCCCGCCTCCTTGCCTAATACAGAGCCAGCTTTTGGAAAAAGGCCGGCTATGGTTTTTCCAAAAGTGGTTTTAGAAGAGAGCCATCTGGAAGAAACAAGCAACTCCCCTGTTCCCTTTTTTAAGGATAAAAAAAAGAAAAGGATTCTTTTTGCCCTTTTGCCTATTTTAGCCTTTGCTTTGTATTTTAAATATGAAGAGAAAAAACAAAAAGAAGAGGCTTTGGCTCTTGAGCGGAATAAACTTAAAATTCAGCAACAAAAGCTAGAGGTTTTTTATAAAGAAGCTCTTAGCAATTTAGAGCTGGAGAAATATCAATTTTGTGTTGAGCAATTGGAAGAGCTTCATAGAAAATCTTCCACGGGTTATTTTAGAGATTCTCAACAGCTTTTAGTTCAATGTGAAAGCGGACGGCTTTATCAAAAGCAAAAAAAAGCTCAAGAAGAGGCTGAAAAGCTAAGACAGGAAACCGAGTTGGAAATAAAAAAACTGGCCGATCAGTGTCAAAAAGAGTTTGATGAAAACAAAATCAAAAGCCGAGAGGATTTGAATCTGTGCGCGGGGGAGCTGTTATCTTTAGATCCCAACAACCCAGTGATAGCCAGTATTATGAATGTTATTCAAGAGAGAGAAACTTTAAGACAGCTGGAGGAGCAAAAACGGGCGGAGTATAGAAAGTTTATTCGCGGGAAGAAAGCTTTATACAATAAAGCTAAAAAGCTGAGAGATCAAAAGAAAGCTTTAAAGGCAGTGTCTGCCTACAATGTTTTTTTAAAGTCCGCGCGGGGGGTTGCCAGTTTGAAATCTCTTTACGAAAAGGCGGAGCAGGAAAGAGACGCCACTCAAAAAGGATATGATGATGAGCTGAATGCTCTCTACGAATCTTGTGAAAGTTTAATTGAAAGCGGAAAAATGAAGACAGCTTATTCCGATTGCCGAAAAATTTTAAAATTTAAAAACTATGACAAAAAGGCGGTGTCTTATGTTGATAAAGCCAAAAGGACCCTTCAAAGCGAGATTAAGCCTTTATATGAGCAAAGCCTTTGGCATGAAAGCTTTTCAAGAGTGGATGAAGCTCTTAAAATTTGGAGGCAGATTTTAGAGAAAGATATTAAAGACGGCTATTATTATAAAAAGGCGGATTTTCAAATAAAAAAATACAAATAGTTGGCGCTAAAAAAATCCCAACCTATTGAAATCATCTGTGAATTTGTAATTTTAAGAGAATAATATTTGACAAT
>JAPPIY010000042.1:2872-4164 GCA_026914095.1 Oligoflexia bacterium | reverse complement strand
GTGTAGCCGTAATATATCAAAATATGCTAAAATAAACCGTCAAACAATTCAACTTTATAAGCTTAAAGATAGAGACGTGCTTTTTAATCGTACTAATTCTTTAAAATTTGTAGGGAGAACAGGCTTATTTAAAAAATTTTCTGATGAGGACATTGTTTTTGCCTCTTATCTTGTGCGTATTAAACCAAATTCAAAAACAGTTACACCTGAGTATTTAACTACTTTTTTAAATACAAAATACGGCATCACTGATATAAAAAGAAGAGCAAGAATTTCAATCAATCAATCAAATGTTAATCCAGAAGAATTAAAAAAGGTAGAAATCCCTCTTGTATCAAATACTTTACAAAAAAAAATAACTTTTTTGTTTGATACGGCTTTTAAACTAATACAAAAAGCAGAGACAAAATATACTGAAGCCGAATCTATACTCCTTTCTGAATTGAATTTATCTAATTGGGAATCAAAAAAACAATTATCATTCATTAAAAATTACTCTGATACACAAAAAGCCAGCCGTATAGATGCAGAGTATTTTCAGCCGAAATATGAAGAAATTATAAATAAAATTAAAAGCTATAAAGGAGGCTGGGATAAACTAGAAAATATAATATCTTTAAAAGATAATAATTTTCAACCAAAAGAGGAACAATATTATAAATATATAGAACTTTCTCATATTTCAAATAATGGAGAAATAACTGATTGTATAACTGAAAAAGGAAAAAAACTTCCTAGCAGAGCAAGACGGATTGTTTCAGAAGGAGACATAATTATTTCATCAGTCGAAGGTTCTTTGTCAAAAATAGCTCTCATAGATCGAGATTATCACCGAGCACTTTGTTCTACAGGTTTTTATGTAATTAACTCAAATATTTTAAATTCTGAAACTGTCCTATTAGTAATGAAAAGTCTAATTGGAAAGTTGCAATTAAAAAAGGGATGTAGTGGTATGATTTTATCAGCTATAAATAAAGATGAACTTTTAAAAATAGTATGTCCTATAATTAAAAAAAATACCCAAAATAAAATATAAAAATATATTTCAGAAATATCAAATTTAAGAAAAAAATCAAATCAGTTATTAACAAATAGTAAAATAGCAATAGAAAAAGTCATTGAAAAGAATGAACAAATAGCTCTTAAGTGGTTGAATGATAAATGTTCAAAAATTTGAATGGTAGAAAACTCTTAATAGAATTAAATTTGAAATTGTTTGTTGTTTAAGATTTTATGCGCATTAGTAATACTGAAACCTTAAAAAAAATAATAAGGTTAAAACACAAATTGGG
>JAPPIY010000042.1:0-2862 GCA_026914095.1 Oligoflexia bacterium | reverse complement strand
ATAATAATATCTTATGTAATTTTATTGAAAAACAGGCTTTTTTACGATTTTTAATCAAAAAAACTCTAACTTGTAAGAATTATAAAGCCTGAATTGACAAAATCGTCTGATTTAAAGTTTTATGACGCAACAGCTATAAGGAACTTTAAGGAGGAGCTTATGAGCAATAATCTTTCAGATATTTTAAGAGGCTATGTTTCAAGGAAAAGCAGAAAAACCCTTATATCAATGAAACAGGCATTTCAAAGAAAATGGATATTCCTCCAACAACATTTAACCGTTTAGTCAATGGACACTCTAAGCCTGCTGTTAAAACTCTTGTAAAGCTAAGTCACTTTATACCTGAGTTAAAATCTCTTTTGCCAGAAGAGCTAGCAAAAGTCTTTAAAGTTTCTATGGAAAAAGAAAAGCTAGAGTATATTGGAAAAAACCTTGAGGCTTTGCTTTCTGATGAAACCATTTTTTTATGTTGGGTGCTGGCTTTTTTAAATAAAGGAATAAAAGCAGATGAGATAAAAGAGCAGTTTGGACAAGAAGGCTTAAAAGCCCTTGAAACTTTGGAAAAACAATCTGTCATAGAAAAAGACGAAAGCGGTTTTTATAAAGTGAAGGATAAAAGCAAATATGCTATTTTTTCTTTTGAACTTATTAAAGCTCATTTTCTGTTTTTAGCTAAAAAATACAATTCAAAAAATATAGCCAGTAATTATATCTATTATGAAGTGGAAGCTTTAAATGCAGAAGGAAAAAAGAAGCTGATAGAAACACAAAGGTAGTTTCATAAGAAGATACAAAAGATTATGAATGATGAAAAAAATAAAGGGGATGAACCAGTTTTTTCTATCTCTTGCAGTGATAGTTTATTAAGCTGAGAAAATTATAAAAAGAAAAAGGAAGTATATAATATGAAAAACTTTATTTTAGGATTATTAGTTGTTGTTTTGATTAAGCCTTGTGTTGCTCAAGAGATGAGCGAAGCTTTTGCCTCAAGGGCTTTAGATGTGAATCAAGCTTATAGCTCTTTAAATGTTGGATTTAACGATATTTCAGAAGTTTTTGCAAAACAACAGGTTCAAATAAAAATTGAGCCTATATCGCAAGATAAAGCTTATTTGTTGGCTGAACAAGCTTTAATTGTTGGTCAGAGTTCTTGGGGTGTTGAAAAAGCTGGCTTTGAAAAGGCAGTTTATTCTCTTCCTGTTCAAATTAAGACTGTTCCTATAAGTGAGGAACAAGCTCAACTGTTTTTAAACTCTATAAACACAGCTCAAAGAGCTTTAGGAATAGATCAAGCTTATTTTGATTCAATGCCACATGTTGCTATGTTTGGACCGGGAAACGGTGGAGGAGGAACAATTTACAAAGCTGGTATTACAGGCTTTCAAGGTTATTTGAATGGACAATTTAAAAACTCAATAAATGATGCAGTTAAACTTCAAGGGATAAAAATTAATCCTTATAGTTCAGAGCTAACTTATTGGAAAACTACAGCAAACAATAATGAGATTGAGAAATTTTTATCATTTGTTTATGGGGCTGGAAGTCCAGCATCAGAAGAAATGATGATTTATGCTGAAAAAATAGCAAAAAATCAATACGGAAATAATAGGAATTGGAATTTTACAAAAAAAGCTTTGCCTGCCCAACTTGTTGATGATAATATTTTAATTCATTATGGAACAAATACGGCAGAGTTTATTAAACAAGCTATAGGAGAAAATCAAGATAATTTTTTTAGTGAGTTTAATCAAACCACCGACCATTTTCAAAATAGGATTGTTTCTGTTGTCGGTCCCGGAAACGGTGGAGGAGGAACTTACATAAAATAAAATATCTTTATAAGCTCAGTATGATCAACAATCAAGAAAGTCTTGTAAATTTATCTCTTTTAGAAAGTATCAGGCAAACACGACCAAATAACTCTTATTTGGATTATTTTGTGTTATTAATGTTGTCATTGCTTCCAAAAAAAAATGAATTTACAAACGAGGAGATTCAAAAAATATTTTTGGACAAGATGCTACTAGATATACCTATTAGATCTATAAATAAAATCTCTAATAAAGCTGTTCAAAAAGGTTATTTTAAAAATATCCAAACTAAAGATAATACACAAAAGAAATACGGTTTATTAAGTGAAAAAGTTGAACAACAAAATAAAAAATTCATTGAAAAGAAAACTCAAATTAATAGTTCACAAGATAAATTTTATCAAGAATTAAAAAACTTTATATTTCAAAAATACAATATTTCATTAGATTTATCTAAATGTAAAAAAATTATTTCAAATACATTTTATTAAAAACTATACAAATATACATAGTACAGAATACCCTAAATTAGAAAATATATATAATGAGAATTATATAGTTAATGATTTTATTTTTCAATTATATAAAGAAAAAAACGAAGAGCTTTTAAATTGTATGGGAGATATTATAAGAGGTAACTGGTTTGCAAATTATTTGTTTATGTGGGGGGGCGATTCTCATAAAACAAACTTAAGTGAAATGACAGTCTTTTTAGATACTCCTCTTATTATATCTTTATTAGGTTTTCATGGTGAGTTATCAGAAAAAGCTATTGGTCGTGGTTGCCATCATTGGTGTGCTGGCGGCTGTTGCCATACCTGCGTATAACGCTTATCAACAAAATGCCAAAGTAGGTGTTGTTGAAAGCTCATTATATTTTCAAAAAAATTTACCTTGTTAGAAAAACCTTATTCTTATATTTTATAAAAAAATTCTTCTCACTTATAGAACCCCAATCACGCATTCAATATTCTGTTAAATCTAAGAATAAAGTCCTTCTTTCTATAATCAGAAAAAACAGCTTGCCTCTTATAAAAAAAGGCTCTAGCCT
>JAPPIY010000277.1 GCA_026914095.1 Oligoflexia bacterium | reverse complement strand
TTTTTATCAGCTTTTTGCATTTCTTTTTAAGGAAACTTTATCTCTTTATTTTTTTTGGATAAACAGCCTGAAACCCCTTATATACTAATCTGGTTTAGGTTTTCAGTGTTGCGCTTTCTTCAAAAACCGGAAAACTCAAACAGGATTAGTATATTTCCTCAATTTAAAGGTTTTTTGCGCGAAGTCATATATATAATTCCCGAAACTTCAAACACAATCAGTACAAATGGCTAATTAGGAAAACTCACTTCAGTTTATATTTTTTAAAATCAAATAAATTTTCATAAGCCTCTGGAAGCTGATCCGCTGGAGTAAAAAGCAAGGGATTATAACCAGGATAAGAGGCGCAATTCGCCCAAGGGGCCCCTAAAGCAATTGTATATTTAGGAAAGGGATTGTCATTTATCATGCCATGAGGCCAGCTGCCATCTATTATAAACGGCTTTTGAGTGGAGGGAGCCCAAATATCCCCTCTTTTTGTCCGAAAATAAAGACCGTTCGTATTTCCTTGAACAACTATCCTAAACTTATGTTGAATGGTATGAAACGCGCTGGGAGAACAGTCAATATGAACTTTATTCTCTTTGTAGGCTTGAGTCCTAATTACCAAAATTCGGCTTTTCATTTTAGTCCAAGTAAAAATATTATCCTCAAAATATTCTTTTATAAAATCTGGAACAAAAGAAGTCCAAAAAAAATCATTTTGGGAAGAGCTATTTTTTTTTGCAGATTCTTCATCAAACTCCCCAGATTGCGTCATCAAGGCTAACAAATCACAAGTTCTGTATTCATTCCAAAACCAATATTTTTCATCCAGATCATTTAGCCACTCAGCGGTTTGTTTTTTATCAATCGTTTTGATATTTAACTCGGCAAACAGCATCTTTTTCATAATAAACCTACACTTAACAACTCATCTAGCTTTTGAGTTTGTTAAATAATTTTTTGCCGTCTTCAATCATGAGGTAAGAGCAGGGAACCCAAATTAAAGTTAAAGAAGTGGCTGTCAGCAGACCCCAAAAAAGAGCTAAAGTCATAGGCATCAGCAGAGGCTCAAAGCCCGCCACCCCGTAAGCCGTGGGAAGCAAGCCTCCCATTGTGGTTAAGTTGGTTATCATAATGGGGCGAAACCTTAATTTGCTGGCTTTAACCACAATATCTGAGTAACTGTCATTGGGGTTTTCTTTTTTTAAGGTGAGAATAAAACTAATCAATATGATGGCGGAATTGACAACCACCCCCGCCAAGCCGACAACACCCACCATAGCAAAAAAGTTTAAAGATCTTCCATGTAAAAAGAAAGCCCATATCACACCGATTAAACCTAAGGGGATGCAAGTTAAAATTAAAAAAGAAAGCAAAAAACTTTTAAACATTATAATTAGAATAATAAAAATGGCAAACACAGCAAGAAGAGCGGCGTTAAATAAAGATTTCAGCGACTCTTCGGTTGTCTCTTGCTCTCCAATCATTTTGAAAGTCAGGCTGGGATAATTTTTTATTTTTTCTTGAATGATTTTTTTAGCCTGCTCATTCACTTTTAAGCTGGTTGTTTTTTTAGGATCTACATCGGCCGATAAAAACACAACAGAAAGAAAATTGTAGCTTTTTTTATGCGCTGGCGCCGGCGCTTTTTTTATTTGAGCAATTTCATTTAAGGAAACCAATCTGCCAAACCGCTCTTTGATTTTAATTTGCTTGAGCTTTTCCAAATCAGACAATTCTGATTCTTTATGTTTCACCCGAATGTAAAAAGACTCATTGTTTTCTGTAAGCTCTGTTATTAAAGTCCCCTCTAAAGCCGTTCGTAAAGCCAGACCGACCGCTTGAAGATCCAGTCCCAGTCGGGCTAAAATATCTGTATCCACTTCAACCTTGTATTCATATCCCATATTAGGATCGGGATCACTGCTTAAACCAATAAGTCCCGGTATTTTTTCAATCTCAGGTAAAACTTCTTTAATAAACCGCCTAATCTCTTTTCTGTTATTGGATTGAACCGCAACATTTAAAGCTCTTCCCACAGGGGGGCCTCCATCCATTTTGTTAAACCGCAATTCCTGTAAACCTCCTTTATCTATTTTTCTCAATTGTTCTATGGTATTTTTATAGTTGAGCTTTCTTATTGAGTTTTTTTTAACTTGCAATAGAATTTGAGCCTGTTGCGGATTCATTCTGACAGACATCCAGCTAATATGATTTTTAAACACTTTGTGAATTTGAGGAGTGATATTTTTTGTGATCTGAGCGACTTGCTCTAAAGAGGAGTTAGGTTGAGCTTTAAGCTGAGCTGTGTAAAATTCGGGATTTCTAGCAGAAAATAAATCAATTTTAGAGCCAAATTTAAAAAGAAGGGCTGTGCTGAAAATCAAAGCGCAAATTCCCGCTAAACTCATATATTTTCTCTGGATGATTTTTTTTATAAAACTTTCAAAAGCATTTTCTATTTGAGTGATTTTTTTCAATAGACCTTTTTGATAAGAGCTTGGCTCGCTTCGCCCCAGCCATTGCAGGCGGTTGGGCAAAAGGCAAAAAGATTCAAACAGACTGATTAAAAGCGCCAGTGTGATCACAAGGGGAATCCATTGGATAAATTGCCCCATAACACCTGTTGTTACAAGCATAGGCAGAAAAGCCACAATAGTTGTCAAAACAGTAGCTGTAATTGGCTTAAAAAAATTTTTGACAGCTAATAAACTAGCTGTTCTAGGGCTTTGTTTGTTGTCTGTTAAAAGGCGGGAATAATATTCTGAAATGACAACAGAGTTATCCACCAACATTCCAATGCAAATCACAAAGGCCAGCATGGTAATCACATTAAAGCTAACCCCTAAATAGGGAAGGATAGAAAAGGCCCCTAAAATAGAAAGAGGCAGACTAAAGCTTGCCATCAAGCCTATACGAGAGGGCAGGAATAAAAAAAACACAATAAAAATAAGGATAAGGCCTGTCAAGGCATTATTGATAACGCTAATCAGCCGCCTTTTTATATTATCCCCTTCATTAAAGCCTGTAACAATTTTATAGGACTCACCTAAATTCGTTTTAAATTGATTCACCCGCTTTTTCACTTTTAAAAGCATTTTTAAAGTGTCCGAGTCAGCTGATTTCAAAACCTCAAGAGTGGTGACAGGCTCTAACTTGAAATTTTGACTGTCTTTGTTAGAGTAAAGATATTCTTTTGTGTTTTCTTTTTCCGCTCCATCTATAACTTCAGCTATATCCTTCACTAAAATTTTTTGGCCGGAAAAATTGGAGCGGATAATAGTATTTTCCAAATCCTTCACTGTTCGGGGTTTATTTAAAACCCGAACTAAATTTCTATTTGCGCTATTTTCTAAATAGCCCGCCGGAAAATCGTATTTCCTTTGATTGAGAGCCAAGATCACATCGGCGGAGGAAATATGGTATTGATCCATTTTTTCCTGAGAAAGCAGAACTAAAAACTCTCGTTTTTTATAATTGCCAGTCCGAACTTCAGACACTCCTCGCAAACTTTCTAGTTTTGTTTTTAATTGCCATGCCAACTCATCTCTTTGCCTGTTGTCGTCCGGACCGATTAAATGAAAAAGGATAACCGATCGTTCCGTGCTGGAGTTGATATGAACCAATCGGGGGGGATTTAAAACCTCTTGCGGAAGCCCCTGGATGTTTTGAAGAGCTTGATTGAGTTCATTGATCACCTTTTCGCTGTCTGTTCTGTCAATATCAATGCGGATGACAATTTGGCTCAATCCCGGTTGAGAGGTGGAATTGACATCCTTTAGATGATCGACAAGGCGAATTTCATCTTCAATGTTTGTTGTAATCAACTCATCCACTTCTGTAGAGGAAGAGCCGGGATAGACAGTTGTGATAACAGCTTTGGCAAAATCCACAGGGGGAATGGACTCTCTTTTGAGGTTTAAAATTCCTTTTGTCCCCATGATGACAAAACAAAGGCAGATTAAAATAACAAGACGGGAATTAGAGATAAAAAATTTCATAATTTTAAATAACCTTCCACCAGCTGATCTCTTAAAGCCAGCATTTGAAGAAGCAAGAGAGAGTATTCGCTCAAGGCTCTTTTCTTTTTTATTTCTGACTCTCTCAATTTGTTTTCTACATTTATAAGCTCAAAAATATCCACTCTTCCCTGATCAAAAGATTTTTTCAGCTCTCTAAAAG
>JAPPIY010000038.1 GCA_026914095.1 Oligoflexia bacterium | reverse complement strand
ACTTTATAGAATCTTTAATATTATTTGCATTATAATTAAAAACAGGAATGCCTGCTTTTTCAAGAGTTAAAGACATAGGCGGATAAATGTTTTGATCGCTTCCCGACACTTCAAAGCCCTCTTGCTTTAAATAAACAGCAAGCCCCGCCATAGCTGTTCCGCAAATTCCCATAAAATAAATGGAATCAGGCGCTTGTATATCTATAGAAATTGGCCTCTGCAATTGATCTAAAAAACGAGCTTTTAAAGATAACTTTTTCATTTTCTAATTATACCAATCCTGTTTGAATTTTTATCCTAATTGTCCCTCCCGCGCAAGCGAAAATCATTCCCGCTATCAGCCAGTCATTCGAGCTATACTCTTATACTGATCCTGTTTGAAAATTCTTGTCTGAATGAGATTCCTGCTTTCGCAGGAGTTCCGTCTTCTGGGAGAAGACGGAACAAGAGATTTGGGAAATTCAAACACGATTAGTATAACTTTCCATAAAATAGCTGGAATATAGGAAGGAATTATGGAGCAATTAAAGAAAGCTGTAAGGCTCTTTCTATCTCGCAATAACCTCCTGAAACTCTATATTTAAAGGTTATTTATATATCTATGAAATTCGCGTATAATACCCACTTTTTGTCGCTTTAGCCGTTTCAATCTACTGCGCTTGCTTTTACAACTGTTCTCTTCTTTGTAAACAGTTTTCCGCTCTAAAGGCTGAAATCAACACAGAATTGATAAAACTAAATAGAAACTCTGCTGACTGTCAAACAGGCTTTTCCATTTTGAAAAGTCAAGCTGGAGGGAGTGTTAAAGGGCAAAGGGTAACGGCGACTGTGTCCGCAAGGCAAATCATAAATAAGAGGGATAGAACAAACTTGAGAAAAACTTTGTAGCGCTTTTAGAAAAGATTTTTTATTTAAAGGGTTAAAATTGCCAAACAGAATAGCCTGAACGGATTTTAAAGCTCCTGCATAAAACAAATGATGCAACATGCGATCCACTTTATAATCCTCCTCATTGACATCTTCTAAAAATAAAAATCCTGACTTAAAAGAAGACAGCCAGGGAACCCCCATACTGCTGGATAAAAGACTTAAATTGCCGCCTCTAATTTTTCCTTTTAAAGTTCCGCTAAAAGAGCTGTTAAAAAGCTTTAAATTTTTAAAAACAATTTCCTTTTTTTCAGCCAATAAAATCCCTTTTAAAGAGCTAAGCTCTTTTTGAGTCAAATCAGCCAGCTCGCTAACTGTAGGCGCATGTAAAGTTTCTTGATTTTGTTGATTCAAATACAAATGCAGGGCTGTGCCGTCACTGTAGCCGATAAAAAGTTTTTTTTTGGCTTTTTTAGAATATCTTTTTATAAAAGAAGGCATGAGTTTTTGAAAGCCATAGCCTCCCCTAAGCATCCAAACCGCAAAAGAATCTTTAGAAAAAAAAGCCTGATTTAAAAAGAAAGCTCTTTTTTGATCCCTGTTGGAATGAAACAAATAAGGATCCAGCGCAGACGAAGGGAAACGGGTTTTAAGCCCCCAGCTCTGCAAAATTTTAATTCCCTTTTTCCACTGATTGTTTTTAGGGGGAGAGGAAGGAGCTATAATATCAATAAGGCTGGCTTGTTTCACTACAAATGATTTTAACCATTCTAAAAATGAAATCAACAAAAGATTGATCGGCTTTTAAACCTTATTTATCACCAAGCGTCAAGCTTATAAGATAAAACCGTAAATAATAGAGAAGGAGAATCAGTTCTTACTGCGAATATTCTCTATAAGCTCATAAGCAGTACCTATATGTTTTCCCTCTACAGCCTTCTCCAAAGCCGTCTCACCCCATAGATCTTCAGCCTTTACATCCGCGCCTCTGTCTAACAGCCTTTGGACTGTCTCTGCGTCTCTATATTTTGAAGCCTCCATCAAAGCGGTATAGCCTCCTTAGTTTGAGCCTTCACATCCGCGCCCTTATCTAACAACAGCTGAACCGTATCTGCGTGTCCATACCTCCCAGCCAATATCAAAGGAGTCTCGCCATTTTGAGTTCTAGCTTCTATATTCGCGCCACCGGCTAACAGCCTCTTGACTACCCCTGTATCTCCATACTGTGAAGCTGTCAGCAAATCTTCATTTCATTGGCTTAGCTCTTTATTTTCTGAAAACTCAGCCAAAACTTAATAAAAAGCCCTGTAAATAAATTTAAACCCCTAAATTTGCTCACAAGCTATAACAAACAAAAAACGGAATGTAAAACTTTTTTAATTCCGCAGTGAAATATTTTCACACTAGAAAATAGGCTGTTTTAGCGCTTAAATATAATTTGTTTCAAAATAAGTTACCGTATCAGCCAATTTGGAAACCAATTCTCGCTCTCATATTCCAATAAGTTATGATAAAACACATAATTTCTTATAAGAAGGCGGACATAAGTCCTCGTTTCTTCGTAAGGAATATTTTCTATAAACTCCAGAGTATCCAGGCCTTTTAACTCCTCTTTCCACTTATCCACAGGGGCGCTTCCCGCATTATAAGCTGAAACCGCAAAGGGAAAACTATCGTTATATTGATTGAACAAAGACTTTATATAGGCAGTCCCTAATAAAATATTTTTTAAAGGACGGTATAAATCTCTAAAATTTCTATAAAGAATCTGATTTCTTTGAGCGGTTTGTCTGGCTGTGGAAGGTATTAACTGCATCAAACCAAAAGCGTCCGCCGGGCTTCTCGCTCTCACATTAAAAGCGGATTCCTGCCTGATAATAGAAAAAATGAGAGCTTTATCAACTTGCCATTTCTGGCTCGCTGTCTCCACTTCTTCATAAAAATCCAATGGAAATAAGAGATAGATATATTTTGTAGAAAAAACAGCTTTTGTTTGATCCTCCATTAGCTCTAAAGATTGAAAAATATTTAAATATTGTTTTGCTTTTGCCCAAAGCCATATCATCTTCAGCCAATCCGTTTCTGTGGGAGAGCCTTTGTTTAAAATTTCATCTTTTTGTGTCTCTAAGAATCGGGATAAAAGCTCTGATTCCTTAAATAAGGCCAGCCAATGAATTAAGTTTTCCGCCTGTTTATCTTGAAACAAACCCGACTCCATAATGATATTTTTTTTGATTTTTGGTTTTTTATTTAATATTTTTCTAGCCAATAAACCATAATAGCCAAAATGATCTTTTTCTATTAAGTCAGAAAAGCTGTTTTTAGCCAAACGCTTTTGATTCAAATCCAGATAAGTTTTCCCTTTCCAAAACAAAACTTTAAAGTCTGTATAGACATTTTTATTTATTTTTTGCAGTTCCTTAAAACTTTGGATGGCTTTCTTATATTGTTTATTTTGTCTAAACAGCCAAGCCTTTTTCCATAAAATTTTACTCATCAAATCTGTCTTATATTTTTTCTTATTTAAAATTTTTAAAGCCTCCTCCCAATCTGTTAAACTTAACTCCGATTGATTTTCTTGAAGATAAATCAATCCCCTTAAATACAAAGCGTCCTCTTTAACCACTTCTGATCCCGATCTTTTTAATAACAGACTGATCAGCTCTATCGCTTTCTGGTTTTCGTCTAAGTTCCATTTTTGCCTCGCCAATTCCAACTGTTTCTTATAATAAAGAATGAGACTTTGTTTTGTATTCTCCCTTAAAAGCCATGCCGCCCACTGTTCTGAATTTTTAACTAACTTTTTGCGATTTCTTTGAATTTTATAAATTCGCCCCAATCCTGAAAAGGATAAGTTTTTTTCCTTAAAACTGGATTTAGCCAAGTTAAGAACTTTAATATAAAAATAAACAGCCTGTTTAAATTGTCTGTTTTTTCTAAAATCCTGCGCGACTGGAAAGTAGTCCTTGGCTTTTGGATTTGGCTTTAAACTGGGAGACTCTTTATATAAAAGCTGAGTGATTTTTTGCGCAAAAATTTCATTTTTTTGCTCTTTAGCTAAAATCAAGGCATGCTTTAAATAAGACACTCTTAACTCTTTATATAAGCTGTTTTCAGCTAAATAAACAGTGGCCTTTACAGTCTGCGCTGGCTGCTCAAACACCTTTCGCCTTTTATAAAAAGCCTCCGCTAGCTTTAATTTCAACCAGTCAGAAACCGCTTGAGGATCAAATTGAGGAGAAACTTCAAAAGGACATAACTCATAGCTTTCAATTAAAGCCAGCTGTTTCAAAGGAAAAGCAGGGGCGTAGCTC
>JAPPIY010000299.1 GCA_026914095.1 Oligoflexia bacterium | reverse complement strand
AAAAACGACCCTGTCGTCTATACTGGCGGACACAACTTTTTTACATTGTCAAAGCTTGCTTGGCTTGCTGTAAATCTTTTTGAATCTGCTTATTAGAGGGGTCTTGCTTTAATCTGCCTTCTTCTTTTAATACTTCTTGTTTGGCTTGAATCACTTTTTCGTGTGCTTTGTTTATTTCCTCTTTTAGTTGTTCCTGTGATACTGCGCTAGGGCTCTTAATTGTTACCAGAATCACAAGAAGTCAAAGTTAAGAATAACAAAAACTATGAGCCAACATTTTTTTTATAAACCCTCCTTTAGGTGAAATAAGCCTTATTTTATAGGGGGGGCAAAGTAAGCCTTTAACTAAGAAAATTCCTGTTTTGAGGTTCCAATATATTAGTCTGGGTTTTGCTTTTATTCTGAGTTTTAGAAACCGTATTTCATGGCTTTAGTCCTGTATTCACAGGATTTGCCTGTCAGAACTGGAAGCTCGTCTGTTTGAATCTGTTGAAACAGCTAAGAGATAGAAAATTTAAAGCTTAAGTGAAGTTTGTCCGATAAATTAAAAGTGAAGACAATAGCTCATTTTATTATCTTATTTTTTTCTGTTTTTGCTTTGTTGCATTGTAATAAAGATCCTGCTGTTGTAACAGGCCTGCTTCCAACGGCGCCAGCTCCTGACACAACAGTAGCGCCCGCGCAAAAGCTAATTTATGTCTATGGTAGCCGTTTTCGTGTTTATAATGGGAATCTTTATAAAAGTTTATTAGAATCTTGTCGCCGGTGCGGATTAAAAAGGATAATTCGAGGGCTTTTTGGACAGACACAGTATCAGAGATTTTGGACTTCTTCTGGAGATCCTAAACGTTGTGACAATTGGCTAAGCAAAGGTTATATTCAGATAGAGTTTCTTGAAAATAAACTGCCAACAACAGCCAAATTTTTGATTCAGCCTCAATATACGGGTCATGCTAGAAGTTATAGTTTTGATGGCAAAGAACAAGAGATATGGGGGTCCGCTTTTGAAATTCAAGGAGCGCTAGCAAGGCCTATTAACGAAAATAAAGGTTTTGAGATTTTAGTCAGTCCAGCCGACGGTCTTTTAGGGGTTTATAACTTGGTTGTTAAATCAGAGAATACCAATCATGTAAAAAACTCTGATCTCCATATAACAGTCAGTTATGGGCAGTCTGACAGCCAAACCATTATCTCTCAAACAATTGAGAGACTAACTAAAAGAGCTGTTGCAACCCCTCAATTTAATTGCTCTCAATACACAAATTGAAGCTTGTATTTTACAGCTGTGCTCAGTCCAATTCCCAGACGATATGCTTTTTGTTCTGCCCTTGGCGAGTGTGTTTTTCCATAAATGTCAGTTCTATTTTTTTAATGTCATCTTTTTTACATCCCTTCAACGGTATTCGGA
Source organism: Oligoflexia bacterium (assembly GCA_026914095.1). Lineage (GTDB taxonomy): Bacteria > Bdellovibrionota > Bdellovibrionia > Bdellovibrionales > UBA1609 > JACOND01. The sequence goes on along the minus strand of JAPPIY010000299.1, from coordinate 2,781 downwards.
GTTTTAAAGGGGCTAAAAGTATCTTTACATTTCTGGCCCTGGCCAGTAAAACTGGCCGTTAAGCCAGCCTTCCGCTCTTGAAATATCTCTTGCTGAAAAACCAGACCAATGAAAGGAACAGCCGATATAGAAAACAACAAATGCTAGAGCAAAAAACGCCAAAACTGGAATTAATGGAGAGCTAGCCTGTAGGTTTTTGATATTCCAACCAGATATCTTTTTAAGATTCATAATAACTGCACAACTATTTATATAGGTTCAAGATGGTTTGAGAGGACTATTTCTGATGATTTTAATAATAACATATAAATTGTCTTGTCTATGTAATAAACTTAATGAAATTAAGTTTATTACTAAATTCAAATTCTTTCAAGTGTAGATAAAATGCTCTTTTGTTCATTCCAATTAAAAATCCTTTCAAACTTTTAATTTTTATAAAGTCTTGCTTTAGCTATCCCTCAAAAATTCTCTATTTCATTGATATGGTTTTTTATTCTTCCGTTTTTTTTTGGAAAATTCGTTCTCTCCATGATGAACTCTCCTGCTTTTTGTAATCTAGATTCACAAAACGGCTGAAAAGCTTTTTCTGGGAATTTTTTCTGATTTTTTTTTCTAAAAAGATTTTTATGGTAAAAATGGAATATATCAGCCTGAACTTTTAACAAGATAAGGTGTAAAATCCCTTTTTTTATAAAAAAGTTGGTTTTTTTGTGTTTTTTTTGGTCTATTTTGAAAAAATGACTTGATTTTTTGTCTAAATTATCAAAAATATATTTATTAAATAAACAACTAACAGAAAGAGGAAAATATGAATAAAGCAGAAGTCATAGATAAAATTGTAGAAAAAACACAGTTATCAAAATCAGAAGTAGAAAAGGTGGTATCCAGCTTTTTTGAAACTATAAAAAGCTCTTTAAAAGATAGGCAAAATGTTCGGCTGGTTGGTTTTGGCACTTTTTCATCAAATGAAAGAAAGGCAAGAATAGGACGGAACCCTCAAACAGGTGAAGAGATTAGTATTCCTTCTTGTCATTATCCTAAGTTTAAGCCAGGTAAAGAGTTTAAAGACTATCTTAACTAAAGAGAGTTAGAGAATTAAACTTTAGGTGTCTTTCTTGTTGAATAAAACAGGAAGGAATCAAATGGTAAAAATTTTTTGGCTGGGTTTAGTCTTTGGGGCTTTTACCGTTTCGGGTTGCTCTTATCTTAAAAAAAAGGCTTTAAATACTTATTTAAATCAATTTCAAGATAAAAAAGCCGAACAAGTCTGCTTTGAGAAGCTTCCGCCTGCTTATAAGAAGCAAGCTCACTCCACTTTAGATGCTTTGTGGTGGAATGACAGTTTGGAGACATCAATCTCTTACTTCTCAAGTTGCTCTAAGGCGCCAAAAAGCTTAGAGAGCTTTCAAGCTTCAGCTTATCCTTTAAGATACAAACGAGTTCAATTTTCTCAAGCCGATGATAGTTTATACTCTGTATTAGAGGTCTCTCAACCGCAAAATAATAAGACTTATATGGCAATTTACACCACTCAAAAGAAACACTGTTACTTTAATATCAATTTAGTGGCAGGCTCTCTTTCCTCTTTTGAAAAGGAAGAGCCTTTATTTAAAAAATTTATTAAAAGCTTTAATTACAAATGAATCAATTGATTATTTATTTAAACGACAGCTTAAATTTTATTAAAGATTTTTCTTCTTTGTCGTGTTCAGTTTTTTATCAAGTTTTTAAAAGACCTTTTTACTATCGTTTAATTATTCAGAACATGTATGATTTTAGCTACCGTTCTTTATTTATTGTGATTTCTTTTGCCATTAGCGTGGGAATGGTTGTGACTCTTCATATTGGTTATTCTTTGGAAAAATATGGAGCAAAAATCTATGTTTCAAAAGTTATGATACTTTCACTTTTATCAGAGATAGGGACTGTTTTGATTGTATTCATATTAGCTGGCAAAATTGGAGCGGGAATCACTTCTGAAATTGCTTCTATGAAAATCTCAGAGCAGTTAGACGCTTTGAGGGCTTTAGGCGTCTCACCTATTAAAAGAGTGATTATCCCTAAGGTGTTGGCTTGTTTTTTTATTATACCCATTTTATGTGTGCTTGTAAGCGCCATAGGGCTTTTAACCAGCGCTTATGTTGGAAAAGTTTATTTGCAGTTAGATTTTGTGAATTTTTTAGCTCGAGCTTTGCTAACTCCTCCTTTGGAGTTTTTTCTTTTCGGTGTTTTTAAAACCTTTGTTTTTTCTTTTTTTATTGCTATCACTTCTTGCCATTATGGTTTAAACATTGGTAAAGGCTCTTATGAAGTGGGACAGTCCACTATGCGGGCTTTTGTGGTGTCTTTTATGCTTATTATCTTTGGAGATCTGGTTTTAACAAGCATTTATTATAATTTTATTCATTTTGGCGGCTTGAGTCATTGAAGGTAGAAATGTATTGTTGGAGTAAGAATGTTGAATAACAGTTTAATTGAAGTTAAAAATTTTTGTGTCCATTATGGAGAAAAGGAAGTGTTGAAAGACTTAAACTTCAATGTGCGTGAAAAAGAATGTTTTACAATAGTGGGGGAATCAGGAGCTGGCAAGACTACCATTTTAAGATGTGTTATTGGATTAAAAAAACCAACACAGGGAGAAGTGATGGTAGAGGGGGAAAATGTAGTTAATATGAGTGAAGAAGAGTTAGTTCCTATTAGGAAAAAAGTTGCTTATGCTTTTCAGACAGGAGCTTTGTTTGATTCTATGACAGTGTTTGAAAATTTAGCTTTTCCTTTAAT
>JAPPIY010000055.1 GCA_026914095.1 Oligoflexia bacterium | reverse complement strand
CTGTGGGCCTGTCTCTTAAGGTTAGTAATTTATGCGGTTTTATTGGAGCCAGCCTAGCTGATTTACTGTATCAGCTCTTTGGATTTTCCGCTTGGCTGATTATTTTAGGAGGCTTAGGTCTAGCCTATAGTTTGTTAGTTCACTCTTTTAGAGAAAAATCCCTAAATTTTAGCTCTATTTCCCTATTTTTACTTGGCTTGCTTTCTTTAACCAGCCTTTTTGAGCTTCATCTTCCCAATATACATTTTTTCAATCAAGAAGTCAGTCTAGGCGGGGCTTTTGGGGAAATGACTGTCTCCTTATTAAAACCTCTGCTTCATACTACAGGAACCGCTGTTATCTTATGGTCTGCCTTCTTTCTTGTCCTAATATCTTATGGACAGATTTTGTTCTCTCCTTCTCTTATCTTTTTGCCAAAAAAGCTCCTAATTTCTTTTTCTTTCGCTTTGCGAAAATGTCCCCAATGGATAATGACAGGTTTTTTAAGCTTTAAAAAAGCCTATATTTCCTCAGTTCAACTTATTAAAAATGCCTCTGCCTGGTTAAAGAATAAATTTCTATTTCTTAAACGCTCTTTATTTCAAAAGAAACAGGAGTTATCAGCCCATTCATCCGCTCAGTCAACAAGCGCAGAGATACAAACAGAGCCAAATCCAAACAAGCCTCAATTTACATTCAAAGAAAGCTTTGTTTTAAACACAACCGACACTAAAAAACCAGCAATAGAAGAAGACTCCCCGGATGAAAACTCCATCTATGAAGAAGAAGACTCGCTGAAAGAAAGGCCAAAATACAATGAAGTGATTTGGAACGGCCTCCCTTCCATTGATATATTATCTGACAATCCCGCTGGCTCCAAAAAAATCAATTCTAAAGATGTAGAGGATTTATCTAAAAAATTGATAGACAAGCTAGCCCAATTTTCCATAAAAGGAGAAATTAAAGCTATAAAGACAGGGCCGGCTTTAGTCTTATTTGAGTTTAAGCCAGAAGATCATGTAAAAGTCTCTAAAATTCGGGAAATGGAAAGTGATTTAAGCCTGGCCTTAAGCAGTGAATCCGTTCGTATCATTGCCCCTATCCCCGGACGGGATGTTGTTGGCATAGAAGCTTCCATGCCTTATAGAGAGATGGTCTATTTAAAAACCCTGCTGAAACAAGAAGACTTTTTAAAGGCTCAGCTCCCCTTAGTTTTAGGGCGAAGAGCCGACAATAGAATAGGCATTAAAGATTTAGCCCGAATCCCTCATCTCTTAGTGGCAGGAACAACAGGCTCTGGAAAATCCATGTTCATTATCAGTTTTATCAGCTCTCTTTTATTTCGGCACAGTCCAGAAAGCCTAAGATTACTGCTGATTGATCCCAAACAAGTTGATCTTTCCAGTTTTAAAGAAGTCCCTCACCTTTTATCCCCTATCATCACTTCTTCCCATTCAGCCGTAGGAGCTTTGCAATGGGCTATTCAGGAAATGGAGAAAAGATACCGCTCCCTTTCTTATTTTAAAGCGAGAGACTGCCGATCCTTTAATGAAATTGTCCAAAAACTGTCCACAAAGGAAAAATACGGGAATGAAGAAAAAAATAAAGAGCTAACTCCCCATTCAGCCTATTATTTTGAGCCTCTTCCTTTAATTTGCATTGTGATTGAAGAATTTGGAGACCTTATGGCTGATAGAGAGGTGAGACGATCCATTGAAAACTCTGTAGTCAGATTAGCTCAAAAAGCAAGAGCCAGCGGCATTCACTTGGTTTTAGCCATGCAAAGCCCTAGAAAAGATGTTGTAACAGGCTTAATTAAAACAAATATTCCCGGCCGAATCAGCTTTAAAGTTGCCAGCGGAACGGATTCCAGAGTGATTTTAGACGATACAGGAGCAGAAAGGCTTTTATCCCACGGAGATATGCTGTTTTTAGAGCCAGGCAGTTTAAAAGCCACCCGATACCATGGCCCCTATATGAGAGAAAAAGAAGTCTCCGCCATAGCTGGTTATTGGAGAGAGCAAAGCGAGCCGCTTTATGAAGAGAGCTTATTAAATACAAAAAAGAAAAGAAACGCTAATGACAATACAAGCTCTACAGAGCTGAAACAGGACCCAATGTATAACGAAATTCTAGAGTTTGTAAAAACCTGTGATGTGATAAGCGCCTCTTTTTTACAAAGAAGATTTCAAATCGGCTATCCCAGAGCCGGCCGAATCATTGAAGCCTTATTTGAGGCCGGACAAATTGGCCCCGCTCAAGGTAGCAAGCCCAGGGAAGTGTTAATAAGCAAGTAATTGGTTATGAAAAAATCATAATATAATAAATGGCGAATAAAATAAGTTTTTTTTTAACAAAGATTTTATAATCCGCTTCTAAAGATTGCTATGAATCTGTGTCTGTTTTAGAAAGGAAGTCTAAAATTAAAATTGAGCTGAAAACGGCTTTAAATGTGAAGTATATATTTGACCGCAGTAAATAAAGTCTGTAAAATAAGGCTATGAAAGAGTTTGAGAAGATTATCAAAGTCATCCTCTCCTATAAATACAAACCTAAAAAGAAGAAAAAGCCCAGAAAACAGGCTAAGAAACAGCATGAAAAGAAGCCCTCAAAGGTTGCTCCCTGAACTTTCTAAAATTTCTATAGGGATTTCCCACCATATCTGCCAGCTCATTGAAGGGCTTATTGTAAGATTTACATTTTTTTCATTTACTTGATAATAAGATTTCCCTTTTTTTATCCATGATTTTGAAGGTTTTAAAATAGACGGATCAATTTCATAAATCAAATAGTCAAAAGTTTTCTTTTTTGTTGGCACGGATATAATAACAGATTCAATAGATGATAGAAATTTATTTATTTTAGAAAAATCCTTTTTAAACCTAGTAGCCTATGTCCTGATATAGTAAGAATGCCTTTATTATTTATTACTCCTGATTTTACTTGAATAAAAAAATTGTTTATTTTTATGTCTGAATGTTTATCATGACTGCCTAACACTTCACCACCTATTGCCTTAGCAATAATATGCTCTAAGCACTCCCCTTTGCATTTTAATTTAGGAAATAGCTTATGGTATTCTTTTAATAAAGATTGTATTCTTTCTTTATCTTTTTTAGAAAGCTTGTATCTTTGAGCCATTCCTTAGCTCCCATGATGTATTTTTTATTTATCTCTGTTGAAACAAATTTAATATTCATTGCCTTAGCCACCATGCACTCTGAACCTGAACCACAAAATGGAATATAAATCCTGTTATGCTTTCCATTTATTTTTGAATTGATAAGAGTTTTAGTTAATTCAAAAGGTTTTTGTGTAGGGTGTTTAACAGGGCTTCTCTCTACATTTCCTTTCCCCCCAGCTAAGGCTGATACTTTTATAACATCTCTAGGCAAAGCTCCGTTTTTATGTCCATTATAGATGGTTTTTTTATTCCCAAATCTGCCACTTGTATTTTTTCTTGGCTTACCTATTTGCCTTTTATAAGCTTCTCCATAAGACACTCTGATTTGATCTATTTCTAATTCCGGTCTTTTCCCGTTCCATAAACAAAGAATACTCTCATGGCTTCTTTGCCAAAATTTTGAAGAAGGACAAGTTTTATTAGTGTAATGCCAAACAAGCCATTTTTGCTTTCCTATCGGAAAATTAACAGCTATATGGCTAAGTATTTCAGGAAAACCATAAATATAAATAATTCCATTTGTGGTCAGTCTATCAAGAGATAAGCCAATCCACTCTTTAGACCATTTAATATATTTTTCTAAAGGCATGTTGTCTTTATTATTTCCAAAATCTTTTCCTATATTATAAGGAGGATCGGCTATTATTAGATTAAATTTTTCTTTTGTTATTTTTAAAAAGCTAATGCAATCTTTTGATAAAATCTGGGATTTGATTTTTTCTTCAGGAATATAATTAAAATCCTTTTTAATATGACTTAGTTTTACATTCTCAGGAATTAAATCAAGTTGCATAACTAAAGTTATATTTTAAGTTATTTATATTGTTAAGTTTTTATTAGTAAATATAGACTAAAAAAAAATTGTCAAAGTGATTTCAGTCAATAAGCTTCTGATAAGTAAGACTTTTATTTTTGGAACACTGCACTAAAGACTTAACTCTGTCTATTCTTATTTAATCCGCCGAAGTAAGTCTCATCACTTTTGTGTCAACCCCCTAAATATGGACAAAATTGACTACCAAGGCGCATCAACAAAATCCCTAAAG
>JAPPIY010000199.1 GCA_026914095.1 Oligoflexia bacterium | reverse complement strand
ATTATATAGTGATCAGGTGTGAGTTTTCCAATTTTAGTTAGAGATTCCCGCCCCCGCTTTCGCGAGGGCGGGAATCTATTCTAAAGCCTGAAATTTTCAAACAAGATCAGTATAATACATGACTTCGCAGAGTCCCTTATTTATTTTGTTTTCTAGAGGCTTTTTCCATTCATTTTAGCTGTATTATTTTATCCCTATTATTTTTCCAAATAAACAGCTTGAGACCCTTTTATTTCCTCAGTTTGAAAGCTCTTTATGCGAAGTCATGTGTATAATTCCTCAATTTTTCAATAAATACTCTTGCCAAAATAGAATATATTTCATACATAGAAAAAAGAAGGAAATAAAAATGTCGGATTCCATTCAACTAGAAACCTCTTGGAAAGGCCGTTTAATTGGAGAGTTCCAAAAAGATTATATGCAAAATTTAAAGCTGTTTTTAACAGAAGAAAAAAAGAAAAACAAAACCATTTACCCTAGAGGCTCAGAATATTTTTCCGCCTTGGACCTCACCCCTTTTGAGCAAGTGAAAGTGGTTATTTTAGGCCAAGACCCTTATCACGGCCCCCGACAAGCTCATGGCCTGTGTTTCTCTGTTTTGCCGAGAGTCCGCATCCCTCCCTCTCTGGAAAATATTTACAAAGAGCTGAATCAAGACTTAGGAGTTCCTATCGCTCAGCATGGTTTTCTAAAAGCATGGGCTGAGCAGGGAGTCTTGCTTTTAAATAACACTTTAACTGTAGAGGCCGGCAAAGCAGGCTCCCATAAAGGAAAAGGCTGGGAGGAATTTACAGATAAAATTATCGCCCTTTTAAATGAGGAAAGAGAGCATTTAGTTTTTCTTTTGTGGGGAAGATTTGCCGGCGAAAAAGGCTCTTTTTTAGATACAGACAAACACTGTGTTTTAAAAGCTCCTCACCCCTCCCCTTTCTCTGCGGATAAAGGCTTCTTTGGCTGCAGACACTTTTCTAAAACAAATGATTACTTAAAATCAAAAGGACTAAAAGAGATTGACTGGTCAGCCCATTTAAAGGATGTTGTTTAAAGGCTCCTCAATGAAAAATATATTTTTACTTTGTTTTGCCGCTGTATTCTGGCTCAAACCGGCGGGGGCGGATGTTTTTATCTACTGCTCAGAAGCCAGCCCGGATTACTTTAACCCTCAGCTATCCCTCAGTGGAACTTCTTTTGACGCCAGCAATCTGCTCTACAGCCGCTTGATAGAATATAACAAGGAGGGGACAAAATTAGTTCCCGGTTTAGCGGAAAAATGGACAGTCTCTAAAGACAAAAAAACTTATACCTTTTATTTAAGAAAAGATGTAAAGTTTTACCCCAGAGGAGACTTTAAACCCTCCCGCCCCTTTAATGCTGATGATGTGGTATTTTCTTTTATGCGGCAAAAAGACAAATCCCACCCTTTTCACAAGGTGAATGGAGGAAGTTATAAGTTCTTTTACTCTTTGAATTTGCAAAATCAGATTGTTACAATAAAAAAAATAGATGAGCACACGGCGCAGTTTGTTTTAAAAAAAGCTGATAATTTATTTCCAAAGTATATGGCTATGGAGTTTGCTGTTATTTTATCTAAAGAGTATGCTGATTTTCTGTTGAAAAAAAAGCAAGCCAGAAAAATAGATTTTGAGCCTGTGGGAACGGGGCCTTTTATCTTAGAAAAATATGTGAAGTCCAACCTCATTCGCTATAAAAGAAATGACAGCTATTATTTAGGCCCTGCTAAATTAAAGAAAATCATTTTTTCTATCACACCAGATCCCAGCGTCCGCTTTCAGAAATTAAAAAGAGAGGAATGCCATTTTTTAGCTAAAGCCCAGCCAACTGATATTCCTTTAATGGAAAAAAATAAAAAAATTAAAGTTATGAAAAGACTCACTCACAATCTCGCCTACTTGGCTATGAACACAGCCAAAGCCCCTTTAAACAATAAAGAGGCGCGTAAAGCCATAGCTCACGCTTTAAACCGAAAACTTTATTTAAAAGCCATATATAAAGGGACGGCTAAAACTTTGGACAGCCCGGTGCCTGCCAGCTTATGGGGGCATAATTACACATTAAGAGTCCCTGAATACAATCTAAAAAAAGCCAAAGCGCTTTTAAAAAAAGCCGGCTTTGAAAAAGGATTTAAAATCAAACTTTGGACACTCCCTGTTTCCCGACCCTATAATCCCAATGGAAAAAAGATGGGAGAGCTACAGCAGGCGGATTTAAAAAAAATAGGAATAGATGTTGAATTGGTCACTTATGACTGGCCGACTTATTTAGCTAAAAGCTCTAAAGGAGAGCATGAGCTGATACAAATGGGCTGGTCTGCGGATATTCCCGATCCCAGCAATTTTTTGCAAATTCTTTTAACCTGCGATTCGATTTCAGCCGGCTCCAACTTGTCTGGCTGGTGCAATAAAAAATACGACAAACTGATTGCAAAAGCTATGCAAAGCGATCCAAAAACAGCAGACAAACTCTACAAGCAGGCTCAAGTTTTATTTCAAAAGGATCTTCCTTTTATACCCATCGCTCAATCTTATAGGTATGTCGCTCTTTCCAAAAAAGTAAAAGGCTATGTAGTGAAAGCCTTTGGCTCAGAGAGGTTTTACCATCTGTCTTTATCTAAATAAAAATTGCTTTTGCTCAGACTTATTTTACCGCTCAAACTAGAAAATTTAAAATTATTCAAAAACGATTTTTAGAATCAGAAAGAATGTTATACCGATCCTATTTGGATTTTTCTGCTTGAAGTGGAGATTCCCGTTTACACGGGAATGACAAGAACAACGACAATCAAAAGACTTCTTATTAAGGAGATTCCCGCTTTCGCGGGAATGACGAAATGCGGAAAATTTCAAACAGGATCAGTATAGCTCGAAAGAAATTAGCTGATACAGAAAAAGAGAGCTTAGAAAATAAAAAACAGTCTCCTTTAGGGAAGGTGTCTTTTTTCAAAAGACTAAGGAGTTTATTAAACTAAATATAGATTTCTTAATCTGACTTAAGTTTTGCAATTCATTATTTTTTATAGAATAAAATTTAAGGATTCTACTCATAACTTTATTTTCTAGCTGAAAAAAAATTTTCTTTTCTGAAAGAAATGTATATATAAGAAACAATTTCTTATTATCTTCTATTAATTGTTTATGCCCTAACGGCGATAAGTTGCCATACATCCACATATCCTCTGGACGAAATAAGCGTTTAAATGAATAAATATAAGCATACTTGTAAAAATCTTTTAAATTAACAACAATGCTGTGTCTTCCTTTTTGGATATGAAACCCTCTATTTCTTATCAAAGAGTTTATATCTCTAAATGTATGATAATAGATTCCAATATCAGAAATTTGAACATCTGCTTTTCTGGGCGGATATTTTCTGATAAAAGAATCAACATTAACATAATTGTTTAACCTAAATGCTTTTTTACTTTCAATAATAGAAAATTTAAAATTTTGTATGTCATTATATTTCATTCCCTTTGGATTTTTTTTATAGAGGGCAATAACTATGGGGAAGCTCATATTGCTTACATTTTGAAAGAGAGAGCTAGAAAACAAAATACCTTTTTTTAATCTATAATTTTTAGAAAACGGTTGAAGTCTTTTAAAGTTAGATTCTTTTATTAAATAAGATAAAGGATGCAGAACACAAACGATATTAGATTGTAATTTATTATAAGACTTTAAAAAAGATATTCCTAAATCTCTATCAAATAAATCCGCATCGCAAATATTTTTCCCTTTTTGCCCATTTCTATAAACTGAGGTCGTATCATTGTAGGGAGGATTCCCTATTTGTATTAAAAAATCAGAGCGCGCAATATTGTATTTTTCTCTATTAACATTTGATATTGAGTTTTCAATAAAAAGATTGTTTTGAGACATTTTTTCTTTTAAAAATCTTCCGGCAATAGGATCACATTCTGCAGCTTTATAGACTATTTTGTCTTCTGTTTTTATAAAAGCTCCCGCTCCAGCAGCATTATCAAATATAACAGCCTTAGGATAATTTTTGTAAACTTTAATGAGTCTATGAACTATGTCTACAATTTTTCTTGGTGTATAGAAACTGCCTAATTTTATTTGTTCAGAGCTTAATAAGTGTTTAGGCTCAAATTCACTAGACTTTGCTATTCTCATAATTAAAGCCCTCTTTTTAAAGTCTTAAAAATCTCTATAACATCAATTTTGTGATTTTTAGACGCCATAGCAAGACTGTTTTTTGATGATGACATTTCTTGGATATTCAACTGTCCAGTTA
>JAPPIY010000252.1 GCA_026914095.1 Oligoflexia bacterium | reverse complement strand
GATTAACATGTCACAAAATTGATTGGGATCCCGGACAGAGTTTAAAACTGCTAAAACCTCATGAGAAAAAGATTCTTTAAACTGAGACAGCGACTCTAATGAGTTTTTAATTTCTTCTATAGCCCGTTTGTTTTTTTCAGATAAACTCCTTTTATCATCAGAAAAATAATTTAAAGACACCAAATCACCCTTAACACTCTCTATGCTGGCTTTTTTTAACCCTTGAATCAGAATTTTCAAACAACCTTCATTAACTGATTTCATTCTCATAATAAAACCAACACAACCCATTTTATAAACTTTCTTAGAATCTTCTTCAGGATTTTCCAGACAAGACAAAAAGAGCAGTTTATGACTGGAAAAAGCCTCTTGAACCAATTTTTGAGAGTGAGTTGAGTTTATATGAATAGAAATTATGGACTGAGGAAAGACCACTGTATCTTTCAAAGAAACCAGAGGAAGAAATTTTGGAAAAAGCGCATTCATTTTTAAACCCTTTGAATGACTCTTCGGCTTTTTTAAAAAATTATTTAGTAAAAAAATCTAGTATAGAGTCCAGATTTAATGGGCTTTTTTAACAATGGGCTTATAAACTTCCACAGGATATTGAAACACCTGGTCCTTTGAGACAGACAAGGGGTAATAAGCCCCTTGAAAATTGGTTATATTTTTTAACTCTTTTTGCAAAGCAAAACGAGTCTTGATATTTTTTTCTAAAGCCTGCTTAAAAAATAAGGCTGTATTATAAGCCCTTTGTTCAAAATGCCCTGGAAGATAGCCATAAGACTGCATAAATTTCTTATAAAAGTCAGATTTTTTAACGAGTTTATTATTTTTTTCTGGAAGATTGACAAAAAGAACGGAAAAGTCTTTGCGTTTTATATTTGCAGAACTCCATAGATTTGTGCCCAGAAAATAAATATCTGTAACGCCATAATACTTAAAATGATCTTTTACCTTTTCAAGACTGCTCAAAGAGTCTGGTATAAAAACAGCAGAAAAATCTTTTTGAGCCGGCAAAATATTTTCAGGGGTCAATTTAAGAGAGCGCGCAGAGAAGGCTTTTTTTTGTAATAACTCCGCTTTTAGCTTTTCAAACTCCTTTTCTCTCTTTTTTATATTCAAATGCAATAATTTTTTTATAGAGCTTTTAAAATCCACTTCCCCCGGCTTATACATCTCTTTTGCAGAAATTTTTCCCCCTCTTTTTGTAAAAAGCTCTGAAAACAAAAAAGAATAATCTCTTCCATAAGAGTCATCGGGATATAAAATAGCGGTTTTTTTTATTTTTAAGCCTTTCCAAATTTCCTTTATTAAAGGAGTTAAAAGCTGTTGGGCTGTAATGGCATTTTGAAAAACAAAGGGTCTGTTTTTTGTTATATTTCGTTTTTGAGAGAGAATCACTGTGGGAATCGCAAACTCCTCGGCTTTTTGAGCCATCACTTCCGCAGTTTCGCCGGTTAAGCCTCCAATCAGCCCCATCACATGATGTTTATAAAACAAATCATTGATATGTGTCCTTACAACTTCAGGATGATTTTGGCTGTCTAAAACAAAAATCTGCCAAGGGGAATCTTGATCCATAGACAAACCTATATAAAGCCCTCTTAAAATTTTTTCTCCTAAAGCTTGCCTTCTGCCGCTTAAAGGGACAATAGCGCCTATTAAATAAGGATTCACTTGAGAGATCTTTTTCATAAGAGACAAAGTCTGTTTCACCTCTTTTTTCAAATGAGGAGCTAGAGAAGTGGATAAAGATTTTTTGAAATATTTTTCCGCCTTTTTAAACTTTTTGATTTTTAAAAAATATTGACCAGCTCGATACAAAAGGTAAGGCTCAAGCTCTCCAAAGAAATGAGCCTGATTGGCATAAATCACTAAATCTGAAACAGCCAAGCCGTCAATTAAATTTTTAGCCGTATTAAACCAAAACTTTTTGTTTTTTAGCTGAGAAGAAAGAGCAAATAAATGAGACAAACTCATCAGTTTAAAGGCTGTTAAAGCTTTTTGATTTTTCAAAAAAGACCATTGTAACTGAACAGCTTTTTCCTTATTTGCAACAGCCTCCTTAGGGTCTCGGATTAAATTTTCTAAAACTTCAACCGCCTGCTTAATTTTCCCCGCTTTAAAATAACACTTGGCTGATTCCCTGTAGGCCTTCCACTTATTTGTATAATAAAAGGGCAGTTTAACAACTTTATGATAAATGAGGCAGGCCCGGCCCGCTTTTTTGTCCTTCAATAAAATTTTAGCTTTAAGCATATAGGCCGGCAAAACTATCTCTTTGTCTTTATTTTCTTCAATAAAACGATCTATTGTTTTGATGTATTCAGCTGGAGATTGAGCCTTTAGATTTTGAATTTGCGCCCAAGCCTGCTTTTCTTGAGCTTTTGCTTTCTTAGCTATTTTCTTTTTAGAAAAAGCTTTAACCAAAACCGGCTTCTCAAGAAAATGACAGCCAGAGAAGAGGAAACAAAACAAAATAAATAAGAATCTATAGTTTTTCATTAGGGTAATACTCTTTTTTTAGCTCCTCCAGCTTTTTTTGAAACTTTAACACCTTAGGATAAATAAAAGAAGAGTTTTTAAACTGTTCTATATATATTTTTTGTTTTTCATAAGGCATTTTTAGCATTTGTTGTTGTATTTTCGCGCCATTCTCTGCGGGGTATTCCACAAAAAATTTTATGAATAAATCTCCCTTTTTATCTTTGGAATCTTTGCTTAAACCATAGTTTCTAACTTTTAAAACTTGTTTATGCTGTATAGGAGGCTCCACCTTTAAAGACAAAAAGCCATAAGGAGATAGAGCTTCCACCTTGTTGCTTTGAATAGCGGAGACAAAAGAAATAGGCTGTTCTATCATTATGTCAGAAGAATTATCTATAATTTTAAATATTTTATGAGATTTTATTGAGATTTTAACATAGAGATTGCCAAAGGCCTTCTTTCCTTCTGAGCCTCCTTCGCCTTTAAAAAGAAGACGCGTGCCTGGCTTAGCTCCTAAAGGAATTTGCACTTTTAAACGGCTCTTTACTTGGGAATCATTAACAGGTTTCAAATAGTGAATGGTTTTTACTTTGGACTGGCATAAATCCTCTAATGAAACTTTTAACGAATATTCCAGATCAATGGCTTTTTCTTTTTTAGGCTCTTTAGCGTGGCCCTCTTTCGTCTGAAGAGATTGCGCTTGGATCCATGGCTCTTTTTTAAAGAGTTTCGCCTTTCTTAGATTTTCATCAAACAGCTTTCTTTTATGAGAATCTTTTAAAACCTCCCAAGCGGAGTTAATCTGCTGAAATTTCTTTTCGGCTAAGCGGCTCCCTCTATTTTTATCGGGATGGTAAATTTTAACCAATTTAAGGTAGGCCTGTTTTATTTCTTCGGTTTTAGCCGTTGGAGAAACATTTAAAATAAAATAATAATTAACGGGATTTCTTCCACTCAATAAAACCTCTCTATTCTTTCTTAGCTACAATGACTTGGGCCGGTCTGATAATTTTATCATGCATTTTATAAGCTTTTTTATAGGTTTCCACCACATAATCTTCTGGAACTTTAGAGTCTTTAATAAAGTTTAAAGCTTCTTGATAAGAAGGGTCAAAAACCTTTCCTGTGGGATCCAAAACGACCACTCCAAATCGACTCAAAAGCTTATCAATCTTTTTATGAATCATTTCAAGACCTTTTTGTAAGTCTTCCAAGGATTTATTCTCCTTGCTTGCAGACAAAGCGCGATCTAAATCATCTAAAGCTTCTGTCGCCAAACTGGATATAAACTTTTCCCCTTCATACCTTAGCGCCATATATTTCTCTTCTAAAGACCGCTTTTTAAAGTTCGCAAATTCCGCCCTTAAATACAAATTATCGGATTCAGCCTGTTTCAATTTTTCAGCTAAAGCCTCAATTTGCTGGGTTTTATCCTCTTTCTTTTTTGAATCTAAAGCCTGAAGAGAAAAATCCTTTCCCTCTTTTTTAGATTTTTCCAACTTTGTCTTACTAAGGTTTCTTAAAGGTTTAGCCAGCTTTTCCGAAACCTTTATCTTTTCCTGTTTATTTTGCTTTTTCACAAGAAACTCCTATTTGTGTTTACTGTTATTTCTTATAATATCTATAAAAAACTTAAATTTTTAAGCTCTTTTTTTTAAGTTTTTTAGCTAAAAGACTAGACTTTTTCAATAAAAAAGCTCCTTTTTCACAATTTTTACGCTAAAGAATATAACCTAAAAGTATGCTTATAAGCAATAAATCTTTTAAAGAATATCTTTATAAAGAGCTATCCCCTTATATTT
>JAPPIY010000111.1:2748-4312 GCA_026914095.1 Oligoflexia bacterium | reverse complement strand
CACTGGGATCAAATCAATCAAAAAGATCTATCAGCTATTGGAGGCCCTAACAGACTCCCTGAAAAACATCTCTGGCAAAAAGCAATCAATTTAAGTTTAAATTTTGCAATAGGACATGGCTGGTCTCCTCAAGCTTGGATACCAAAACAAATAAAAAAAACATCCCATGTCCCTACAACAAACGGCCTCTTTTCAAGACAAGCTATTTTACAGGCTGGAAATTTTTCTCAAAACTACCCTTTAGCAGGAGAAGATCTAGACTTAGGATTTCGTTTGCAAAAACAAGGCCAAATGCTCTTATTCCCCAGCCCTATTGTTATCAATAACTATGCTGACACCTATCTTGACAGTCTAAAGCGTTTATTTATTTTTGGCTCTATCCAAGCTCAAAAGAAAAGCCTGTTATTTTATCTCAGCATGCCCTTTATACCTCTTATGCTCATTTGTATTATCCTAAGTTTTTTTTGGAGTTTTTTTTTATGGGCGCCTGGCTGTTATCTTTTATTTTTAATTTTTTATAGTTGCTTTGCTGTCCTAAAAAGCCAAAAAAAAACAGCCTTCCTTCTCCCTGTTTTCTGGCTGGGACAGCACCTATCCTACTCCTTAGGTGAAACAGCAGGACTGTTAAAAAATATATCTAAAAATTGAAGATGACTCCAAAGCCCGATAAGATTTCATATCTTATGGAAACAATCAAAAATTTTATTCAATTCTCTTTTAGTTTTAAAGAGAAAATAGGAAGGCTGAAGTATTTTTTAGGACATTTTTGGCTTGGAGCTTTGCGTGGTATTTTATTTATACTTGATCCATCCCTTTAGAGAGGATCATCAAAAAGCGCTGATGACTTAAATGGGATTTCCTTGGTATTATATATTTTCTGCTGTTTTGCTCCTACTCTTTCGTTTAACGCTCTTTCAATAAAAAGACTGCGTGATTTGGGCGAACATTGGACAATGTTTTTTTTAGCGCTTGTTCCCATTTTAAATTTCAGGCTTTGGCCTTATCTTTTATTCGTTCAAGAATTTCAGAGGCTAAATTTAGGGAAATCTGTATCTCCGAGAGAAATAGATCTCAAGCTTTTTTCAGCTAATTGGACACCCTGTAAATCGCTTCATTTTCTGGAATCACTTTGGATTGCTTTTTCCTCTATTTCTGTTTTGTTATCTTGTTTTTTCTCTTCCTCTAAAAACTCTACACTTAAAGGCAGGCTTTTTAAAACATCTTTTATCCGCTTATTTTCTTTTTCATCTTCCTCATAGTTTGTACTATTATCTTCACTAGAAGCCAGCTTTTCAGAAACAGAATGCAAATTTTCTTCTGATTTTATATCAGTTAAAAGCTCTTGTATCTCTTCTTGAGAAGGCAAATCCCTCAAACTGTCCAAACCAAAAACCTGTAAGAACTTTTGACTGGTTTTATAAAGAGAGGGTTTGCCCGGCAAATCACTTTTTCCAGACAAACAAATCAATTCTTTTTCAATTAAATTTCTTAAAAGGCGCCCTGAATCCACTCCGCGAATTTCATCTACCTGCATTTTAGCGCAAGGCTGTTCAAAAGCTATAAT
>JAPPIY010000111.1:0-2738 GCA_026914095.1 Oligoflexia bacterium | reverse complement strand
CCAAGACTTCCAAACTAGGGCGGGACAAACGAAAAATATTAGGAGGTTTAATCCTTAATAAATGCTCTTTATTTTCCAATTTTGTCCTCATTTGCCATCCATTAGCTGTTTTCTCAACAGCAATGCCTCGCTCGGTTTTATTATTATATAAACTCTGAAACTCCCGCAACAGCTCTTTAATTTCTTTAGTAGAGAAGTCACTTTTAAACAAAGTTAAAAAATCAGAGAAAGGCCTTGGCTCCGGACTCATAAAAAGCAGGCCCTCCATAATAGAAAAAACTTTTTCTTTTGATAAACTCATTAACCCCCCCTGTCTTTAAAAAAACCTTTATTGTTCTCTGTTTCTTCAGAAGAAATTCCACTAAGCGCTGATTCTGTAACCGGTTTTTTAACAAAAATTTCTATATTTGAAAACAGCTGTTTTTGAAATAAACTGACAAAACCCGCTTTTGAAAGCTCTAAAATAGAAAGAAAACTGAGCAAAAAACTATATTGGCTTTTATGCCTCAGCGCCAATTGATTGAATTTTAATCTAAATCCCAACTTGAATAACGAAGCTGTCTGTTTTAAGTGGTGCAAAAGGCTGGGAATTGGCTGAGAAATTTTATACTGCTCTTTAGCTTTTCTCGAAATAAGGCTTTGATGATAAAATTGACTCAACTGAAAAAGCCCCTTTTCTTTATCAATATCTATTTTATGCTCTTTAGGGCGCTTTAAACTAAAGGAATGGGCGCTATTCCAACAATCCCGCCCTAAAAGGCTCCGGGCATATAAAAGCTGAGCTATTTTTTGAAATTTTTGATAGCTTATGAGAAGTTGAGACAGCTGTTTTTTTAAATCATGAAAGTCAGCCGATTCTTCCTGCTCTTCTTTAGGCAATAGGCTTTTAGACTTTATATAAATCAGCCAGCTGGCCATACGAATAAAATCCCCCGCCTTTTCTAAACTAGGTTGCGGAGCCTGCTGGAGATACTCCACATATTCTTTTGTGATTTTATAAATATCAATTTTAAAAATATCCATTTCTTTTTGCCGTATCAAATGCAGGAGAAGATCGAGAGGGCCTGAATAATGATCCAGATTAACCAGAGGAACAGAAGAGTAGCTGTCTAATGAATGATTCAAAGTAAACGCTCCTTTGATTATTATATATTGTTCTTATTTTTAGAAACAAGAACAATATATAAAAAAGCCAGAAGCTTAGAGCTTCTGGCTTTTAACAATCTTTATAAAATCACTTACCAAAGTTTTTCTGTCTCCCCGACTTTCTCGTAGGCGGGAGTTGTTTGTTTGGTTTTTCTTAAAAACTTCATCTAAAATTTAACTACTGTTCTGCTGTCGTATTCTCTCCTGCTCGTCATGATATTCTCGCCAAGAACTATAACCTTTGGGAACTTCTGTTGAGAAAAAACTCCTCTTTTGTGCGGTTGTCGAAGTTTTTTGCCCACTTTCAATCAATGGGGCCAGAGACAGAAAAAATGGCATCCAAAATCTTCTTAGGAGCTGATTTGTTGTCACAACCTGCTACAAAACTAAAATCATGGTCTGATTCCAACACATGGAAAAGGTTAGACACATTTCCTGAACGGTAAGAAACAGCAATTAAACTCACATTAGAGTGCTTGCTGTAGAATTCATCCCACTCGGCTGAAGAGTAATAATGAAATTGATCCCCAAAAAACAGAACTATAGTCTTAGCGCCTTTTCTCATTTTTGAGCTTAAAATTTGATCTAAACCAGACAAAGGACTTGACACTTGTTTAGCAGCATTTGGTGTTAGGTTAGCAGAAAGATGCTCACTATGATCAAAAGTCGGCTGTAAAGTGGTGTAGAATAAACGCTTTGCGCGTTCATCAGGGTATTTCCCTTTAGATAAAGTATAATCCAATTTTGTTTTAAACAGCCCTCCTTCAGAAAGTTTGAGTGTATTATAAGCTGACCCATTGTGAAACTCTAAAGGCATAAGTTTAGCTGTATTCGTATAGTAGGCAAAGCTAATATTCCAGTTATAATTAGAAAGGCCGTCCAAAAAAGATTCGTGATATTCTCTAAGGTGGCCTACACAGTTGCTATATTCCCTGCTGTTCATATAAACTAAAATATTCAGTTTAGGACCTAAACCTTCTTCTTTTTTGACAACAGCAACTTCAGAAGATTCAGCTGTTTCTGTTTTGACTTCTACAGCCGTTTTCACTTTTGTTTCAACAGTTATATCTGTTTTTTCTGTCACTTTGACAACCTCAGTTTTTGAATCATCAGTTGCCTTTTCTGCTGTTTTGACAACTTCAGCTTCTAAATCATCAACTATTTTTTCATTCGCGCCATCTGTACTTTGCTCTTCTGTAACCACAACCTCGTTAGTCACATCAATATGAGTGACAGTCCTTTTTATTGTTTCCTTTAAGTTATTTTCACCCACTGTATCCACCACATCAACCTTTTGACGCTTTTTACCAGAAATCTTCACCTCTTTCACATCTTCAGTAACTAAAGCTTGTATTTCCTCCAAATACTCAGGCCCCTTAGAAGATTCCACAACAGAATCATCCTCTGAAAGAGAAGCAAAGCGATCGGTGTTATCGCAAGCCGTTATAAACAAAAAACTAATAAGACCGGATAGTAAATATTTCATTGATTCCTCCTTTTTACTTTATCTTGAGAAATTATCGGTCATTTTTTGAGGAAATATTAACAAAAAAACAAAAATACATTCTAAAGACTTGGTTTTAAGCCTAACG
>JAPPIY010000179.1 GCA_026914095.1 Oligoflexia bacterium | reverse complement strand
ATTAAAAAGAAATGCAAAAAGCTGATAAAAAACAAGCAAGTAAAGGGAATAATGCGAAGTCATGTCTATAATTCCCGAAAATTCAGGTTTCAGCTGGATTCCCGCTGGCGCGGGAGTTCAGACTGATGGGATCAGTCTGATGGGATCAGTCTGAACAAGGCAACAAAAAACTCAAATAGGATCAGTTTAGCTTTTCAGAAGAAGACAGAACCAACTGGGATAACAGTTCAAACAGGAGGAAAAATATGACATTTTCAAAAGAAGAGCAGGCTCTCATTTTAGATTTGTGCAGAAAGAAACTGAAAGGAATAGATTGGGTTTTAAAGGAAAAATCAGGAGCGCTCAAAGAGGATAAAAAATACGATCTAGAACAAAGACGAGACAAGTTAGAGTCTTTGATTAATAAAATAGAAACAACATGAAAGCCGATCTCATCAATTCTTGTTATGACTGGATAAGCCCTTTAGCTAAAAAAGATGGCTTGGAGTTTGACTTGCATGCCTCCTCTCAATGGCAAACTCAAATTTTATTTCAAAAAAAGGAGTTAAAAAATTATTCTTACTCCCAAAGCCGTCATATCAATCTTCGTATTTTAAAAGGCGATAAAGCGGGAACTTCTTACACTAAAGATTTTTCTAAAAGCAGTGTGGAAGACTGTTATGAAAGAGCAAAAAACAGCCTCCAGCTCACGGATCAAAAAACAGCGGGGGATTTAGGTGAAAGTCAAAATTATCAAGATTCTTCTGATTTTTATGATAAGAGTTTTGAAGACAGCCCTTTAGAGAGTAAGCTTGAAAAAGCAAAGGAACTCAATTCCGCCTGCTTAAACTTTGACGAGAGAGTTCAGCCAGTTTATTCCACAGTGTCTGATTTAGACGCTGTTTCTTGTTTTGTGAATAGCAAAAAATTGCAGTCTCTTCATCATATCAATAATGTCTTTGCCAGTTGTTATTCTTTAGCCGTGGATCAAGAGAGTCGGGCCAATGGCTCTAAAGAGTCTCATTCTAGAAATTACAATAGCATCAATTTCAGCCAAGTCGGAGAAAAGTCAGCGGAAAAGGCTATTAAAAAATTAAACTATCAAATTCCTAAAACCAAAAAATACCCTGTGATTTTTAAATCAGGTCAAGCGGTTAGCGCTTTGCTTTCTCGCTTGGCGGATCTAATGAGCGGCAAATCTGTGTTTGAGGGAAAGTCTCTTTTTAAAGATTCCTTAAATAAAAAGCTGTTTTCAAAGAGCTTTTCTTTATATGATGACCCTTTAGCTGTCTGGGGGGCTAACTCTCAGCTTTTTGACGGTGAGGGTTTTGCCAGTGAAAAAACGGTTTTAGCGCAAGAGGGGCTTTTAAAGAACTATTTAACAAGCTCTTTTTATGCTAAAGCTTTAAAAGCGCCTCATACTAAAAAAGCCTATTGGCTGGATGATAAGGGAGTTTTAGATATATCAGGGACTAATCTCGTCATGTCAGAGGGTGAGAGTTCTTTTCAAGACTTGCTATCTGAATTTTCTCAATTGGTAGTGATAGATTATTTAAAGGGCCGGGCTGGCTATAATCCTATTTCTGGAGATTTTTCTATTGAATCAGAAGGATTTTTATGGGAGGGCGGTGAGTTTAAACCTCTTTGCCAGTTTACAGTCTCTGGCAACATCGCTCGGTTATTTTCTAATATATTGAAAGTGGGAAATGACAGTGAGATTTATGGAGGCTCTATCAAAGCCCCCTCTTTTTTAACTCCTGAGCTAATTATTGCCGGCCAGTAAAATTTTTAGCTGTCTCAATTTTGATAATGACCTCTTTAATAAGGCCTTTTTTCTTTAAAAACGCATTAAAACCCTTAAATATACAAGGGTTTTTATTCAAAAAAAAATTTAAGTCCTAGATATAAGCTGAGCGAGTTAAAGAAAAACAAAAAACATTGAAAAATCTTATGTTTTGAGCCTTTTAAACGCTTTCTTGCAAATATTATCCCTTAAAATCATAAATTCACAAATAATTTCAATAGATTAGAAATTTTTCAGAACCGACTCAGTATATACTGACCCTGTTTAGGTTTTCAGGGTTTAACTGGATTCCTACCCCCGTTTTCACGAGGACAGGCTTTCGAAGGGAACGACAGTCAGGTCGGAAATTTCAAACAGGATCAGTATATAATTCCTACAATATCCTTTAAAATCCAAACATTTATATAAAACCTATTTTCTGTAGATATAGGCTGTTTAAAAAAAAACTTAAGAAATTAAAGCTTTTTACCGATATTATTTTAGATATGTTGTTTGCCAATAAAAAGTTAATCCATCCGAAATGGCTTATTCCATTTCTGGCTCTTTCATTGAGTTTTCAGTTTGTGGTTTATGCGGATTGTGCATCAAAATGCACAGATCCATGTGTAGGTGAATGTAATCTGAAGATTAAAAAGATGATGACAAGAGTTATAAACTGTTCAGTCAAACTAAAAAACAAATATAATATTACTGAAAGCTCTAGCGATAGCAAAAGTGACGCTTCTGATAACGACACTTCTGAAGACACTTTTGATCTGATGGTTGTAAAACTAAAAGACGACTGTAGACAGGAAAAGCAAGCCACTCAAGAGTGTTGCAGTAACCCCAGTTCTTGTAATGGCTTTGCCTTGGATTTAGCCCAGCATGTCGCGCCTCTAGCGCCAGCTCTTCTGAGCGCCTACAAATCTTATAAAATCAGCGATGACGCCAGTAAGGGTGAAATAACACATCAAAAGGCCGTAGATAAGATGTGCAATGCCCAAAATACAATTGCATTAGGTTCTTTTGGAGCAGGCTTGTTATCTCAATTGAAACCGCTTATGCAGAAAACCTGTGGGAAAGAAATCAAGAAATGCAAGAAAGGCTGTAACGATAAAGTGGATGAATTCAAACAGGAGTTTAAAAATTGTTATTCTAAAATTTTTCCTAACGAAAATATTTCGTCTATGATTCATTTTGCGCAAAAAAAATGTTTTAGTGATATTGGCGATCTTGATGATGAAAGTTTTGAACTGACTAAGATTGATCAAGATAGCGCAAAAGAGTATCCCGCTATAGCTTCAGATAATGTCAATAAATGTACTTATTCACTCAAGGAGGGATTCAAGGTCAAGGATGGGAAAGAAAATTCGAACGATGATCTCCATCAAAGAATAGCTTTAAGCAGTCTCTTATATATTGCCAAAGCTTATAAAAATACCACTAAAAACCGAATAAACTTGACTGACAAATCTGACGAAAAAGAAGTTATAGACTGCGGAAATCAGCCCAATCGGGTGCTTGACTCTTCTTCTCGCCCTGGCGGTCCTGTTTCTCCTCCGGCGATTCAACTGTGTCAGCAGGCAGTAGATCATGCCATCAATAACACCCCTCCCCCACCTATGCCGGGGCCTAACTCAGGCAATAACCCTGGCAATATTGGGCCGGCTGGCAGTTTAACAGGGGATACTAGAGGATCTAATCTATCCTCTTTGCATGTTCCCGCTGGTGAAGAGTGTCAATATGGAGTGGTGGACTCGGCCTCATTGGAGAATTGTCCAATAGATGACGGAGATTTGGAAGAAGACTTTGATGTAAATAAGAAACCGGGTTTAGCTAAAAATCTGCCTGGTTTTAAAAGTGGAGGAGGCTCTGGAAGCTCTTCGGGAGCAGGGCCCGGCGGTGGCGGCATCGGAGGCGCTGGCAGTCTGGCGGGAGATGATCCTTCTCAGGAAGGATATGGGAGAGGCTCTTCTTATGCAGGCGATATGAGTGTTGGCGCTGGTTTTCCCGGTGGATATGAATCAAGCTCTTATGGAGATAGCGGCTCTAACAATTTTCCTCATAGAGAAGTAGCTGAAAATTCCAATGATATGAAGTTAGATGGAATGGAAATGCCTTTTGCGGATGAAGAGGATCCTAACGAAGAAAAAAGCATCTTCCAAATAGCCAGCGAGCGAATACAAAATTTTTGCGATGACTACTCTTGCGATAAATAAAAGAAAAAACTGTTTTGTTAAAAAAGCGGTTCATAGTAAAATAATTGTTGATACTTACTAAATTACACTAATCCTGTTGAACTTTGTCAGACGAAAGACTGTATGGTCAATGTTGAAAAAGTTTATTTTATTTTTCAAACTGTGATTTTTATTCAAAAGCTTGCAAATAAACTTTCAAAATTCAGCCCTACATTTTGCCACAAAGCGACCTGGGTCGCATTGTGGTCAAACTCGCGCTCGTTTTGCAAGTTGATTTGCAAAGCTTTTGAGCCTTTTAACTGCTTTGCATCTGTAAAAAAGCAAGAAAAAAATAATAATTCTGCTAAAGCAG
>JAPPIY010000225.1 GCA_026914095.1 Oligoflexia bacterium | reverse complement strand
TAAATGAGAGCTTTTTTGAACAATAACTTCATCCATTTTAAGCTCTAACGATTCTTGTTTTTCCTCTTTGAACTCCCTAAAAGTTTGTATGATTTCTCCCAAGGGATTGTTTTTTAAAATTTCTTTTGATTTCATTTGCTGGTTTAAAAGCTGTTCTTGGGATTGAAGTTTTAAATATTTTTTTCCTGACAAAAACAAGCCGCAAAGGAATAAAAATAAAATAAAATAGCCTATGATACCGCCTTGAGCCACTCGCTCAAAAAAATGGGGAGTTTGTATCAATAAAGAAAGCAAGCTCCCTCTGGAAGGATCAATGCCAAAGGCATACACTTTGCCTTTTTTAGCTTTCTCTAGTTTTTTAGCCCAAGATAGAAATCTGCGATTGGGCTGTCGGGCCAGCTCTGCGACTCTTTGTGTCTCATTGTCGTAAATTAAATATTTTCCTTGAGAAACTAGATTAAAGCTTCCCAATCGGACAATATTTTGTATTTCTGTTTTTCCATTGGTTTTTAGGACTTCTTGCTTAAAATGAGTGACCTTTCCTGATTCTGTCATTTCCTGTTGAATGAGAAACCATAACATTTCCAAATCGGAGCTGTTGGGCAGGTTCTTTTTTGAACTGATTTTTTTCATAAAGTCCGCGCGGTTTTTATACTCAGCAGAGATCACAGAGTTTTCAAACAAGGCTTTTGTTTCTCCAGCCGTTTGTTTCACCACTCCAAATAACTCTCCTAGGGCGCCCATGGTTAAAGCCAGTTTTTCTTCAAGCTGGCTGAGCGCTTGATCTTGTTTTTCAAATTCCGCCTGCAAGGATTTTAAAATTTGCTCTTCTTTGTTTAACTCTGACAAAGCTGATTTTAGAAGAGCTTTTTGTTGGTTTCGGGCTTTTAAAAAATGGGCTTCTCTTTTTCTGAGTTCTGGGCGGCTGGCGATTTGATCTTTTTTGATTTGCTGTAAAAGCTGTTCTAAAGTTTTAATTTGAGGTTTTTTCTCTTTATCGGATACTTTTGCGATTTTAGGTTTAAGGTCTGTTTTATCTTCGCTTGCAGAAAAAGAAATGTTTATAAACAGGACAGCGCTTATTAAATAGAAAAGTGGTTTGATAAAAAATTGTTTTATACTGATCCTGTTTGAATTTTCCTGCTTTGAATTAGATTCCTGCTTTCGCAGGAATGACGAGAAATCAGGAAAACTCAAACCCAGTCGGTATATACTGATCCTATTTGAAATTTTTACACTCATTTGTTCCGTCTTTTCCCGAAGGATTAAACTCCTATTCAGTCTGTCTTCGTGAAAAGCTTGCTCTCGTGAAGACTGGCTCTTGTGGAAATGGAGGCAAGGGCGAAGGCGGAAATTTTCAAAAAAAACTTTAAAATTCAAAGCATATAGTTTCATAATTTTTTCTCACTTGTTGAAGAGGGGGCCGGCACAGGCAGTTTCACTAAATCGGGAGGGATTTGCTTTTTTGCCATTTTAATTGCTTTTGCAAGGGGTTTTCTATAAGTTTTGGAGAGTTTTTTCCATTCTCTGTTTGCTTTGTCCCAATAGCCAATATAATGGCCGTCTAAACTTTTATAGATTAGAGCCAATCGCCCTAAGCGGAGATAATCCACAGTCAGCTCTTTGCCGTCAATTTCTCTGATTTCTCTATAGCTTTGCATGGTTTTGCCATAGTCTTGC
Organism: Oligoflexia bacterium; assembly: GCA_026914095.1. Lineage (GTDB taxonomy): Bacteria > Bdellovibrionota > Bdellovibrionia > Bdellovibrionales > UBA1609 > JACOND01. The sequence continues at coordinate 2,634 of JAPPIY010000225.1, read as the reverse complement.
TCTAGTTTGTAAGCTGAAATCAGCTGGCGGTATTTTTCACTTACAGACACATCGGAGCGGTTTAAAACCTCTTTCAATTCTTGGATTCTTTTTTTTCGCTCTACCAAAAGAAAAGGAACATCTAAATCTATAAACTGGCTTAAAGAGTCTAACATTCTCAACATTAAAGGAACGATCTCTTTTCCCGTGTCTTTCACTTCTTCAATCTTTTTTCTTATTTCTAAAATCTCTTCTTTTTGAGAGGAAATGTAAGCAGACAGCTGTTCATTGTAGATTTTAAGATTTTCTGTTTTGTTTAAAGCGCTTCTGTATTGAGTTAAAAGTTTTTTCGTCTCATCATCCCATTGATTGATTTTTTTTTGAGAGTCTTTAGCTTCTTTATGGGAGCTTTGGATAGCTTGAACTGATTTTTTTAAGTCATCCGCCTGCGAGCCTGCAAAAAAGCTTGAAGTTAAGATGAAGGTAAAGAAATAAATCAAAAGATACCTGCTCAATCTTCAATTTAACTACTAATTTTTTTATTTTTAGTCAAGTCTTATCGCTGGATGTAAATAGGGTTCTATTCTATAGTTTATACTGATCCTGTTTGAATTCCCTCAATCTTTTATCATATACTGCCACTTGCCGGATATAATTCCTATATAATGTCTGATCTTTTCTGTTATCTCTCATAGCTCGCCTCCTTCTTTTTCTTTTATAATAGCTCTTATAATACTCTTTTCCATCTCTTTTTTGTCAGCGAATTACTGAACATTTACAACTCCTGCGAAAGCAGGAATTTCATTCAGACAAGAATTTTTAAACAGGGTCGGTATATTATAAGAAAAAAAGAAGGAGGCGAGCTATGAGAGATATACCGATCCTGCTTGAGTTTTCCTGCTTTTTCTGGAGATTCCCGCTTTCGCGGGAATGACTGTACGTTGAATTTTCAAACAAGATTAGTATAAAACTTCTCTTTTGTAATTTTGAAGACTTAGAGGCGAACTCAGGAAAAGTTCATTCTTTGGCCGATTTGATATTTTATGAATTAGAGTTAGCTTATGTTTGAAAAAAGGAAGGGACTTGGATTAGTCACCATTTCTGAATTAAAGGAGAAATGCAGGGGCTTTTGATTGATGCTTTAGGAGAGCCTAACAGGCCAATTAAACAAGACATTAGAACTCTAAAAGAGTCTCTTTTGAGTCTAGCTGAAGATGAAAAAACCTTCAAGAGCAATTGAACAACCCTTCACTGATACAGATAAAAAAATTGACCAAGTAAGTATTAAGCTTGCTGACACAGATAAAAGAGTTGATCAAAGGAATAGTTAAGCTGGATAAACTTTTACAAAGCTGATTGTCTTATTAGTTTGTTAGATTCAATCATAGATAAGAAACTTGTATATGTTACTATTAAACACATTCAGAAATAACCTCTTACACCGAAATCTTGTTTGAAAATAGCTTTTTTAACCTTTGTTTAAAGGGAAAATAAACTTAGTCACAGAAAAATTCAAACAAGATCAGTATAAGCTGTCTTCAATCTATATTTTTTGTCTTAGCTCCACAAAAAAATGAGGCCCTCTGGGATCAAAAAAGTGAGAGTTAAATTTGATACCACGCTGAATGCTGTCATCCAAAACCGGATCAGAAAACAACAAATTATACCAGCCAAACCTCAAAGTGGTTTTTGGATTCATATTGTATTTATAAAAAAGATCCACAACATGTCCTGTAGGAAGTGTTTTTGATTCATCAAAACGCTTTTTAACACTAGCGACGCTTTTTAATATCAAAGAAATATTATGTTTTGAATTCTTCCAGCCTAAAGCGGAAAAATTTCTCCATTTGGGCAGGCTATAGCCGCCTGGCAAAGATTTACCTAAATTATTCACAAAACCCATACCTTTGAAGTTTTCCACACCCGCTTTTATCACATAGGAAAAGTCGTCTTCAAAATAAAAATTCCCTCCACCAAATTTCCAATTTGAAAAATTGGATTTCCAGCTCAAATTTACACCATACAGCTTTCTCGCGCTTACATTAATAAAAGAATCGACAGGATTTACGATGGGATAGGGGGCTGTGCTGTCTCTTTCATATTGCAAACCCACCTCTTCCACATACTTTTTTCCATATCTCAATTCTGCATCTATTGTTTTGTCGTTAAAAGCCCAACTAATAGCTCCGTTTAAAGAATTGAACCACGCATCCACTGTCAAGCCATGATCCTCATTCATATCCCAATGAAAACCTAAAGAAGCTGTAAGAGCTTTCATTGGCTTTAAATTTTTATTTCCTTGAAAAGTCCCTGGAACTCTAACCCATTTATTACAATACTTTGAATCAGCCATTGGTTTTGCCAAACCCTTGAAAGCAGATTTGGTGTTATCTGAAAGGGATTGGTTTTCCGCTACAGAACTTTGCTCAATTAAAAACTCCTTTATCAATTTGTCTTTATCCTCTTGGGATTTAAACTTTTCTCCTGTTAAACTGTCATAAATAGGCTTAAAATGATTATCGGATTTTAGCTGATTATAACAGGCCACAGTATCATCCACCCATATATCTGTTTTTTTAGCTGGAGTGTATAACTCTATCAAGCCTGGAGCTTCAAAAGCGGTTCCTAAGGAAGAGCGTAAGATGAATTGAGAGC
>JAPPIY010000156.1:820-4346 GCA_026914095.1 Oligoflexia bacterium | reverse complement strand
GTCAGAGGCTCTTTTAAGGACTGTTTACACTTCTGTTGAAAATTATATCAAGTTAAATAAACACATTCCCTCTGAAGCTATGGCGAAAATATCCACTATTGAGGATTGCGGAGAGTTGGCGGATGTTATTGCTTCTCAATTGAATCTTCGTTTTGAAGACAAACAAAAAATTTTAGAGATTATAGATCCGGCGCTTCGTTTGAAAGAAGTGCTAAAGCTGATTACCCGTGAGATTCAGATTTTAAAAGTGGAGAGGAAGATCCGGACTCGTGTTAAAGAGCAAATGGAGAAAACGCAAAAAGAATATTATTTGAATGAACAGCTCCAGGCCATACAAAAAGAGCTGGGGGACAAAGATGATTTTCATACAGAAATAAAAAACTTAGAAGAGCGGGGAAAGAAAAAGAAGTGGAATCAAACAGTTGCGGATCGCTTTAAAAAAGAGATTCAAAAATTAAAAATAATGTCTCCTATGAGCGCGGAAACCACTGTGGTTAGAAATTATGTGGATTGGCTTTTAGACTTGCCCTGGCAGGATTTTGCGAAAGAAAAAAACAGCCTTAAATCGGCTCAAAAGATTTTAGATGCGGATCATTGGGGCTTAAAGAAAGTGAAAGAGAGAATCACAGAGTATTTAGCGGTTCGCCGTCTCAGTCAGGCCAGCAGAAGTCCTGTGATCTGTTTTGTAGGCCCTCCGGGGGTTGGAAAAACCTCTTTGGCTCAGTCCATAGCAAAATGCTTAAACCGCCCCTTTGCCCGCATTTCATTGGGTGGTGTTCAAGATGAAGCGGAATTGAGAGGACACAGAAAAACTTATGTGGGATCTATGCCGGGCAAAATTATTCAAGCTTTAAAAAAAGTGAAAAAAGGCAATCCTGTGATTTTATTAGATGAAGTGGATAAAATGGGAATAGGCTCTTTTAGGGGAGATCCCTCATCGGCTTTGTTGGAAGTTTTAGATCCTGAGCAAAATCACACTTTCCAAGATCATTATATAGAACTGGATTATGATTTATCTTCTGCGCTTTTTATCTGCACAGCAAATTCTGTTCATAATTTAAAAGGGCCTTTATTGGATAGAATGGAGCTTATCCCGATAGAAGGCTATATTGAAGAGGAAAAAATCAATATTGCTCAAAGACATTTGATACCTCGCCAAATGGAAAGACATGGCTTAAAAGCTTATTCTTTAGATTTATCGGATTCTCTTTTAAAAGACATTATTGCTTACTATACAAGAGAAGCGGGTGTCAGACAGCTGGAGAGAACTTTAGCCAGTATTTTTAGAAAGTTTGCCAAGACTATTGTGACAAAACAAGATGAAAGTTCAGCGTCTAAAAAGTCAAGCTCCCGCCAAAGCTCAAAAAAATTGCAGTTAAAAGACAGAAAAAAACTGGAGGGAATGCTGGGGCCTAGAAAATTTCGTTTTACAGAATTAGAAACCAGCAGTATGGTGGGCTTGACCAACGGCTTGGCATGGACAGAAACAGGAGGAGACACTTTAGCTGTTGAGACTCTTGTTTTTCCCGGAACCGGCAAATACACTTTAACCGGTCAATTGGGAGATGTTATGAAGGAGTCCTGTTCCGCGGGATTGAGTTTTGTCAGATCCTTGTCTCCTTTGTTTAATTTAGACAGCAAGTATTTTAAAAACCATGATTTTCATATTCATGTTCCAGAGGGAGCTATCCCAAAAGACGGCCCTTCCGCGGGTGTCGCTATTATCACCAGCTTGGTGTCTGCTGTTTTACGCATTCCTGTTAGAAACACTGTGGCTATGACAGGGGAAATTACCTTGAGGGGACGGGTTCTTCCTATTGGAGGTTTAAAGGAAAAAACTTTGGCGGCTCATAGAGCGCATATAAAAACAGTGATTTTTCCAAAAGACAATGAAAAGGATTTAAAAGATGTGCCTCAACAAGTTTTAAAAGATATAAAGCTGATTCCTGTTGAGCAGGTGGATCAAGTTTTAATGACCGCTTTGGAAATGAGCTCAGCCGATAAGATTTTTAAAAGTTTAGATAAAACATGGCATAAGAGGCTGGCTATTTCTAAAAAAGCCGGCCGTCCTATCCGCCCCAGTTAGCCGCCACTGAAAAAGTCAGAGAAAAAGCCCTCTCATTCAAAAACTTGCAACTAAAGAGGAAAAAGTTTTAATCTTGCGTTTTGTCACAATGCGATTTGCGGACACATTGTGGTCAAATCCGAACTCAATTTTTTAAATCTTTGAAATTACTGGGAATTTTAGTAAAATCAAATGTTTAACCCGCCACAACTTAGCCCCTGACTTCCCTGTAGTGCTCCCCATATCCCTACAAATCACACCCAAATCACCTCTAAAACTCCAAAAATAAAAAAGTAGGATTAAAAGGATTTTTAAAGACTTTTCCATTTAGGCGGACAAAAAAACTCCCCTTTAACATCCTTCATTTTTTCAGGAAACTGACACTGCTTTAAAACTTTGTTGGAAATCCTTTTTTGAAAATGACTGGCATTCATCAATTCTATGTGGATATTTCTGCGAGGGCTTATAATTCCGACACTCTTTTTTAAACTCTCTTTAACATATCTCAAAGGTGTTTTTAAGTCCGTATCATTGGATACTAGAACCGCACAATCAAATTCATCTTTAAAAGCGTCAGAAACTATATGAACAGCTATATTGACATCTGACTCTTTTTCTTCCCATTTGCTTATAACTGCTAGTTCTTTCCCTTCTTTATATTCTCCATTTTCATAGTGACACTTTAAACCTGCTACTTGTCTTTTTTTAAATTGTCCAAAGATAACTTGTAAGCTAGGAAGTGTTTTTAAGGCACGAAGATATATATGTTGTCGAGTGATATTAAGGGGATTGTCTACAGTTCCCTTTACAGACGCTGTAAAATATTTGATTTTTATTATATTGTGTTGTTTTAGGTTTAAGTGAATCTCAGAAAGTTTTTGAAGATTCAACCACCTTATAAGGAGTGTTTTTTAAACGATAATAAAGGTTAAATCCGTCAATATAAATAATAGTTTTTTTCATACCTTAAATACGCGAAAGCAGGCTTTCGCCTGCTCGCACCCACCAGTCGAGTCCAGTGGGGATGTCACCCCTCAGTATCTACATTTTTCACTATATGTCAAGGATAAAATCAAAACAAATTATTAATCTCTATTTTACATGAAAACCCTTTATTTACAAGGCTTTCAAGCTATTTGTTTAGGTTCTCTATATCCTGTTTGATATATTTTTCGTCATTTTTCAGCTTTTTTAGGGCTTTTTTTAAAATAGGCTATAATTTGTGAATGTATTTTTTGCAATAAGTTAGTTGTTATAAATATAAGAGCCTAAATTGTCCTTCTGAAAAAAGATCCGTAATAGTGGCTACAGGAATATATAATGCAAAGAAAAAAGATCGTTTTAGATCTTTTTCTGCTAAAGCGTATGAGATAAAAAATCCGAAAAACTTTTTTTCTGTTTCTGAGATTTTTATAGGGCCAAGAACAAAAAATCATATCAAAGTTGAGCTGAAGAAAAGGG
>JAPPIY010000156.1:0-810 GCA_026914095.1 Oligoflexia bacterium | reverse complement strand
TACAATTAGATCAAGCTATGCTTTTTTCAAAAAAGTTTCACTTGGAAGTTTTTTATGAAGATGGGGAAGTAGAGAGAAGGGAAATGGAAGATGTTCCCATTTTCGCCTCTTTTTTTCCAACCTGTGAATCTTTTAGTGAAGAGGACTATACAGTGTCAGTGAAAGAAGTATTTGTGAAAAAGGGAGCGCAAAAAGAGAATATGTTGATAAATTCAGCTGTGATAGAATGGGAGAAAGATAGAAAAAATCACAATCCAGCAGAGACTTTAACTAAGATCCAGTTTGTGATAGAATGAAAAAGAAGAGCGCAATAGTGAATAAGTTTATTTTGATAATTTGTTTATCTGTTTTTTTAAATCTTTCATGTCATGATCATCCCTACTATCCGCCAGCATTGCCTCGTTTTATACAAGCTGTAGATGAAGATGATATGGAGGAAGTAAAAAAATTGCTGGCTGTTGAGAGTTGTGATTCGGAGGCGTTTAAAGAAGTCAAAGATCGAATTTACTTGACAAATAAAGGAATATGCTACGATGTGAATGTTATAGATTTTGGATCCCAGGAATCTGCTTTATTTTATGTGAAGTCAGTGAAGATGGCGGAACTTCTTATTAGCAAAGGGGCGGATATAAATATCAAAACTGATTTTCAAGAAACTCCTTTGCATACAGCAAACAATGCGGAGGTGGCTGAGTTTTTTATTGAAAAGGGGTTGGATATAGTAGAAGCTCAAGCTAAAGATGAAGATGAAGAAAAGGCGGATACTCCGCTATATTCTGCTGTTTCGTCAGAAAGATTTGATGTGGCGGA
>JAPPIY010000030.1 GCA_026914095.1 Oligoflexia bacterium | reverse complement strand
GTCCATGTTGTGTCCCTCCTTTTTTAGTTAACTGAACCTATGCGCTCAGTTTGGCTTAACTTAACTTCACTTAAGGTTAAAGCCCAAAAACGACACCGTCGTCTAAACTGGCGGACACAACCTTTTTTACATTGTCATGCGTTTTGCCACAAAGCGCCCTGTGGTCGCATTGTGATCAAAGCCTGTCCTCGTGCAAACGGGGGCCGAACTCGTTTTAAGCCTTTTATTTATAAGTTTTTGAAGAAAGAGCTTGAAAGATTTAAAACCGGAATTTTCAAATAGGATCAGTATAGTCAGCAATGAAAGACAATTAAAGGTAAGAGTTTATTTGATATCTCAAATGAATTTCCGCCATTTCTGATTCGGTAACATCAAAGCCGCCTAAGACTTCTTTATTAGGATCTGGATTAAATATATTATCCGTGCTGTTGTCATACCACCAATGATATTCCAAACGATGATTTTTAGGAATGGGAATCGGTTTTAAAAAGAAATAACTTCTTTCAAATAAAACAGACCAAGGATCTAATCCAAAAATTCTTTTGCGGTTTCCTTTAGAATCAACAATAAAAAAACTGGTTCTCTTTCCTCTCAAATGCATGTGACTATATAAGCTAACTAAAGAGCGCTGTTTTTGTGTTTTAAAAGAAGTTTCAATATGATAGTTGGATTCATTAGGAGGAATATGGATTTTTGTGAATTTTATAAACCGACTGAGCAGTAATAACTGATGCTTGGGCGGTTTTTTGTAAAATTTTATCTTTACATGACTATAATCATCTACAATATCCTTGCCTTGAGCTTCATAATGTATCTCTAACACGAGTTTATGCTGAGCGGGAATTTTTATATTTATCAATTGATCTATATTCTTATTCAGCGTTAATGACAGGCCTGCCATATTGATTTGATTTCTATAAAGATTGATAGTGTCAAGTGATTGCTTTGAATCAAAGTCAGGTTTCATTATAAATAATACAGCATGATGAACCACCTTTGGTTTCATAACAAAATAGATATGTTTTATCCATTTATCCTCCTTAAATTTTGGATCTATCAAAAAAGCATAGTATAAAAATTTTCCTTCTGGAACCACAACTTTCTTAGGCAAGTTAATCATATAATCAAACTCCCGCTTTTCCAATTTCTCCACCCATAAAGTCTTATTTTTAAAAGATTTTCCTTTTTTAAAACCTGTATTCGCCCATTTCAATAACAAAGCTTTTTCTTTGATTCCTAAACTCAAATCGTTATCATACTCCACTTCCAAATTATCCGCCAAATACCAGGGAGGCATTAAATCATTCCTTATAACATGCTCAAACATTCTTCCTCTGCCAGCAACATCTTCATATCTTACAAAATTCATAGGGCCTATCCCTTTTGGATTATGACAACTCGTGCATTTATTCCGGACAATCGGCGCTACATCTTTCCAATAAACCACCTCAGGCAGAACAGGACGGGAGATAATACATCCCGGCGCCGGCAACTCTCTGGGCTTTATCTCCTTTCCTCTTAGCAAATTATCCAACACCTCTCTCACATAATGATTCTTAGCTCTTAAAGCTCTTTTTAATACATGATACTGATCATCTAAAGGCCCTTTATAAATCACCCTTCTGTCCGAATTTAAAATAAAAACATCTCCTGTTGTTTGAGCAGATAAAGTATTGATAATTCTTTGTTTTAGATCCACCACATAAAAACTCTTAAACCCAAAATTCTTTAAATCCGCTCTTGCCATTTCATGAGGCCTAACTTGACCCACATACACATAAATAAACTGAATGCCTTTTTTAGAGTATTCCTCCTCCATTGCTTTTAACCGGCCTCCATATTTCTCTGAAATGGGGCAGTCCTTTTCCCTCATAACGATCACAAAAGCTTTTCTCTCTTTTAATTCTGATAAACGAAAACTTAAACCATTCAATGGCCAAAAAGTAATGTCCCTTATCTGTTTATTTATAACAGATTGAGATTCTTCTAAAAAAGGCGAAGGCAGTCTATGAATACAAGAAACAATAAAACTAAAACTCAAACATACACAAAATAATTTCATAGCCCTATTGTATCATATCACAGAACATTAAGAACTCTTAATTCGATCAGAAATGAAAAGAGACTTATCTTTTTCAAACCTCTGTAATAGAATGAAAAATAACAAGAGCTTTTTATGTGTCAACCAACTAAATAGGGACAAAATTGATCATCACAAGATATCAAGAGACACAGAAAACCCTTGAAAACAACCTTTTTCAGCCTCTTATTTTTGATAAATTTGATTGAATATTACTCTTTAGAGTCTTTAGCCTCATTGGAAGGTTTACTGATTCGCTTTAAAAAACTATCAAAAGCCTGTTCTGATTTTTGACTGGCGATTTCTCTTTTTTGTTTTTTCTCTTCGGCGCTCTCTTCTTTTAAAAAACTTCTTATCACTTTTGATCCGTCCTGACTCACCTTTTTTAAGGTTTTAGTCACAACAAATTTTTTCCCAAAATCATTTAAGTAACTCTCTAAAGCGCGGCCATCAAATTGAAACTGCAATAAAAAAACAAAGAAGAAGCTTCCAACCACTCTTAAAGCAAAATCTAATAAACGAAAAATCATAATAAACCTCCTCTTGTATCTAAGTTTCTTATAGTTATCTCAACTAGTTATACTGATCGTTTTTGAAAATTCAGGTTTCAACTGGATTCCCACCCCCGTTTGCGCGAGGACAGACTTTCGCAGGAGTTCAGTCTGCTGGGATCAGTCTGAACAAGGCAACGAAAAATTCAAACACGATCAGTACAAAATCCATCATAACAGGCTCAGCTAATTTTTTTTAAGCCACCGCGCTTTTAATGGATTCCATAAAATCCTCCTCCTTAAACGGCTTAAAAATATAATCAAAACAACCTGCCTTTAAAGCTTTAGAAACAACAGTTTCCTCTGTTAAACTGGAGCAAGCAATTAAGGGAAGCTGAGGATAAAGAGATTTCAGCTTTTCAATTAAAGTTAAGGTATTTTCTTCAGGAATCACTAAATCTATCAAAATCACTTGTGGATTTTTTACTTTAATCTGCTCTAACAAATCTTCCGAATTTTTACAAAAGCCCATAACTTCAAAGTCTGACTGCTGAGAAAGCTCCAAAAAAACTTTTTGAAAAGTCTCATTATCCTCTAAAACCAAAAGTTTAATTTTTTCCATTCCGTTTTCATTATGCCTAATTTTTTCAATTTTGACAAAAAATCCCCGTTAAAAACAAAAAAGCCCAAGCCAGAAGGCTTGAGCTTTTTTCTCCGATTAAACCAGAGATTGTTACATCATTGGCATTCCGCCACCCATTCCACCGGGCATTCCGCCGCCCATTCCGCCTCCTGCTGGCATTGCTTCTTCTTTTTTAGGCTCATCAGCGACCATAGCCTCTGTTGTAAGCATTAAAGAAGCCACAGAGCTGGCGTATTCCAAAGCGCAACGAACCACTTTTTTAGGGTCAATCACACCCGCTTGAGACAAGTCTTCATATTGTCCTGTCCAGGCATTAAAGCCAAAATTCTTGGAATCTTTAGATTGTAAAATACGATCTAAAACAATCGCTCCATCCACACCCGCATTTGTGGCAATCTGACGGGTAGGAATTTCACAGGCCTTTTGGACAATATTGACACCAAAACGCTCTTCTTCACTCACTTTTAGAGAATCTAAAGCTTGACTGGCTCTCAAAAGGGCGACTCCACCGCCAGGAACAACACCTTCCTCAACAGCGGCACGAGTGGAATTTAAAGCGTCTTCCACACGAGCTTTTTTCTCTTTCATCTCAACTTCAGAAGGCGCTCCTACATGGATAACAGCAACTCCACCGGAAAGCTTGGCTAATCTTTCCTGAAGTTTTTCTTTATCGTAGTCAGAAGTACTTTCTTCAATCTGCGCTTTGATTTGATTCACTCTGGCAGAAATCGCTGATTTTTCACCAGAGCCGCCAACAATGGTTGTGTTATCTTTATCAATCACAACTCTTTTGGCATGACCAAGAACTTTAAGACCGGCATCTTCCAGCTTATCTCCTCTTTCCTCACTCACCAAATGTCCCTTTGTCAGGATAGCAATGTCTTCCAAAAGAGCTTTTCTTCGGTCGCCAAAGCCCGGCGCTTTTACAGCCGCCACTTGCAAAGTGCCGCGAAGCTTATTCACAACAAGAGTAGCTAGAGCTTCCCCCTCTACATCTTCCGCAATGATTAAGAAAGGCTTGCTGGCTTGAGCCACACTTTCCAACAGCTTCACTACATTTTTCATAGAGCTGATTTTTTTGTCATGGATTAAAATGTAGCAGTCCTCTAAAACTGTTTCCATTCTTTCCGCATTGGT
>JAPPIY010000003.1 GCA_026914095.1 Oligoflexia bacterium | reverse complement strand
AGGGAGTCTTCAAAAAGCAAAAAGTTTTCCAGCTTGGAGGAGTTTTTTGCCACAGTGGACAAGCTCAATAAAAAAACAATTGACAGTTTAATTAAATCAGGAGCTTTTGATGGCTTTGGCTATAACCGAAAAGAAATATTTATGAATGTGGATCAATTTGTTTCTCAAGCTGAAAAGCAAATGGAGGATTCGATCACGGGACAGCAAAGTTTATTTGGTGAAGCTTTAGAAGAGGAAAATAAAGTGAGAGTTGCTAAAATGCCCAGTTGGTCCCGAAAAGATCAAATTGGTTTTGAAAAAGAAGTTTTGGGTTTTTATCTTAATGATCATCCTATGAAGTCTTTAGAGGGGCTGTCAGCTGATTTAAACTGTCAAAATATCTCTTCCTGCAAATTAAATGGCTCAAAATCTTCAAGTGTCAGAGTTTTTGCTATGGTTACAAATGTCAGGGAGATTTTTACTAAAAAGGGAAAGCGTATGGCTTTTTGTGTTTTAGAAGATGGTTTGTCCAATATAGAGGCCACCTTGTTTCCAGAAATTTATGAGCAAATAAAAAATCAGATCATTCACGAGGGAGAGGTTTTTTACATGGCGGGAAGATTACAAACAGATAGAAGGACAAATTCTCAAATTATTGTAGAGGAGGCTTTGTTATTAGATGATTTCTTAAAAAAAGTGGAAAAAATCAATATCCAAGTTTCTTCAGATATGGAAGAAGAGGATTTGCTGGCCTTGAAAAAACTGATTGCAAGCAGTAAAACAGGCTCCTCCAGAGTTCATCTTCAAACTTTCCTTCCTAGGGAAAAAATGTTTGTGGAAATTGACACAGACAAGCTCTATGATATAGAGATAACTCATGAGTTTTTGCAAAAAAGCTATAAAATTTTTAAAAGCTCAAAAAGCATTCGTTTGTTTCACCCCTTTAAAAGCTGATTTGATGTTATACTTTTCTAATTTGAATTTTAAAGTTAAATCTGTCATTCTAGCAAAGTTTGTCATTCCCGTGAAGTTTGTCATTCCCGTGAAGTTTGTCATTCTAGCGAGGTCTGTCGTTCTAGCGAAGCTTGTCATTCCCGCAACAGCGGGAATCCAGCTAAAAGCGCGAAATTTAAACAGATTCAGTCTGATTTTTATTTTACTTTGTTTTGTCTTTATTCCTGTTTCTTTGTTGCAGGCTCAAGAGTTAGAGACAATAGTGAAAGAGGTTGAGTTAGAAATTGATAGCAAAAAGCTGGCTCAGCAGAGAGCTTTAAATGAAGCTTCTAGGACTCTTGTTATGGAGATGTTAGGAGAAAAAAAATACACGGAGAACAGAAAAAAGATTGAAAAGTCTATTATTAAAGATCAAAATAGATATGTTTTATCTATAAGCTCTTCTGCTGGACAGTTTCAAGAGCAGGGAAAATTTGCTTTCACTGTTACAATAAAGGTGTCTAAAGAAAATTTAAAAAAACTATTGTTGGAACATAACTTGTTTTATAATTCTAAGGGGGCTTTTTGTGTTTTGCCTGTGATTTCTTTTTCCTCTTATTTTGGAGAAAAAAAGGAGAATTATTCTTGGTGGCTGGAAAGTGAGACAGCTGACGCGGAATTAAAAAATATAGCAGGCTCTTTTTTTGAGTTGTTGAGCAAGGAATTTATTAAATCTGGTTTTTATGTTGTAGATCCTGTTTTCCAAAGAATTAAGGAGGGCGCTCCTTCTTTTATTATGCCTAAAAAAGGCAGTCGTGTTAAGGACTTTATTCTAATGGCAGAGTTTTACACTTGTGATATTATTTTATCTGGCCGTATTCACACAGGGCGCGCTTCTGAAACAGAGGCTAACTTTTTTTCTAATTTGTTTTCTTTTAAAAAGACCCCAGTTTCAAAAGTTTATCCAACAGCTTATTTTATACGATTTTCTTTAAATGTATCTAATATAAAAACCCGCCAATTTTTATTTAATGTTCAAAGAAAGTTTTCTTTTGCGCCAACAAATAAAAATCAGCCGAAAGCAGAAGTTCTTTTACGCTCTAAAGATATTTTAGACAGTGTTATTTATCAATTATCAGCTTTTAATGAAGAAGGCTCTTTAGTTTTAAATCGTTTGATGATTAGTGTGCAAGGCCCTTTGAATTATGCGGAAAAGGAGGAGTTGCAGAGATCTTTAATCAAACAGGCGCCTGGGATTGAAGACTTGCAGGTGAGATTGCTGAATTCCAGCCGTGTGGTTTATGAGGCAAAATCTTCACAAAGCGCTCAAGATATATCAAAACAGTTAAAGTCTGTCTCTTTGCCTCGCTTTTTAATTCAAGTCAAGGGATATAGAAATCAAAAACTAGAAATTTATGCAAAAAAGCGCAGTCGTTAAACAGCCCTTTGAAGTTTTTTATAATTGGGCCGGTTCTGTTTCTTTTGGACATAGCTTGGATACGCAGGAAAAGTTAAAAGCTTTAGCTAAAAAATCTCAATTTTGTTTTTTTGGGTTTAATGCGACTGATCCTGTCATCACTTTAGGTTTAAGAGCGGATGAGTCTCATATTTTATTTGATGAAAATCAACTCAAGCGGTATAATATATTAAAGTTAAATTTAAAACGAGGGGGGGAGGCGACTTTGCATGCTCCTGGGCAGTTAGTTATTTATCCTATTCTTTCTTTGCCTTGTTTGGGTTTAAAAGTGAAAGATTTTATTGCAGGGCTGGAAGAGATCACTCAAAGTGTATTAAGAGGTTTTGGAGTTGAAACAAAAAAAGAGGGTAAATATGCCGGTCTCTATACTGAGAGGGGTAAGATTTGTTTTTTTGGAATTCATGTTTCTGGAGGGGTGAGCCAGCATGGTTTGTCTATCAATGTCCATAATGATTTGAGTTTATTTTCTGCGATTAAAAGCTGTGGAGAACAAAATCGCAAACATGACAGTTTGTCTTTGTATAAGGAATTTTCTTTAAGCAAAGAGGAGTTATTTTTCAAGTGGTGTGAAAAAGCTTCTAATTTTTTCATCGAGAAAAAATAATATAACACAAGATGATATTTTAAGTTTTTTTGACACTATTAAAAGCTATGGCGAATAAAAATATGGGAATGGCAGTTTGTTTTTGTATTAGGGTTTTTCTCTTATCAAAGAGGAGTTTTTATGTGATGTGATTTGTAATTGACAACAGCCCTATAAAATTGTTAATTTATTTGTGTAAGTGACGGTGATGTGTTTCTATTGAGAGGTTGAAAAGTGAGTTTTTTGAAATCCATTTTGTATAAATAATTTCTAGTTAATACCCAACAAAGCAAAATGGCTTATAGAAGTGTCTTGACAAATGGGATATAGCTCAGTTGGTTAGAGCGCTACCTTGACATGGTAGAGGTCAGCGGTTCAAATCCGCTTATCCCAACCATCTTCTTGTAATCTATTGAAATTACTAAACTTTATTTTTCAAAAATGGGTTTTGACGGGATTTTGACGGGAATTGTGATAAGGTCATTTTCAAAAGGTTGTTTATAGCCGTAAAACTTGTTCCCAACAAATTTTATTCGGCTGTATCAAACAATATAGCAGAAGTTTTTTCTCCTATATCCGAACTCAAAAGAGCAATCGCCTTCGCATACCTTTGAGTCATCCTCTGCTGTGTATGTCCAAGACTGGCTTGAACAGCAGAAAGATTTTTTGTCCCCATAAGAGCCATTGTGGCGTAAGTATGACGACAAATGTGAGTGGAACGCCAGGGAAGTCCTAATGCCATAAAACCATGATTAAAAGATGATTGAACAGCATTGTATTTTAAGAGTTCCCCTTTGTTGTCTGTAAATACCAAATCATTCACAGACTCTTTTTTCATTTGCAAAAGAATGTCCTGAAGTTTTTTAGGCAGCATAAGAATACGGGCAGACTGGGAGGTTTTAGTTATATCCTCTAAAAAAGGAAATTTACTATATTGATCCCAACGAACCCTTCTTATTACTCTGGCTACTCCTTGCTCTAAATCTACAGCCTCCCACTTCATTCCACAGGCTTCACCAACTCTTGCTCCTGTAAGAAGCATAAAACTGGCAAGCCTCCAATAAACAGGATTGCTTCTGTGTTCCTTAAGCCATTCCACCCATTTCCTTGCATTTTCCGGCTTAATGAAATAATCCGGTCGCCTTGGGGCATTTGGTTTAAAAATACACATTTGCTTGTGCTTTTTTGTTATGGGAACATTAAAATCTTCATTTAAAAAATTCTTATACCAATTAAGAATATTTTTCAGAAGACTGACTTGCCCTGCAATTTCGGTGCCAAAGTGATAGAGTTACTATGTTAAAAAGAGGAGGTTAAATATGCCAAAAAAGAGATACGGAGCGGAAGAGATTATGGATAAAGCCATATATTGGAGTTCGTTTAAAGTCGGAGTATAA
>JAPPIY010000154.1 GCA_026914095.1 Oligoflexia bacterium | reverse complement strand
CTTTGACGGTAAGACCATTTTATATCTTCCTTAAAATAAGTTTTTGAGCCTTCAAAATTCCTAGCTTTAAAAGATTTTATGATTTCGGAAAATT
This sequence comes from Oligoflexia bacterium, assembly GCA_026914095.1. Classification (GTDB taxonomy): domain Bacteria; phylum Bdellovibrionota; class Bdellovibrionia; order Bdellovibrionales; family UBA1609; genus JACOND01. The sequence goes on along the minus strand of JAPPIY010000154.1, from coordinate 4,295 downwards.
CAGAAGGCTTAAAAGAGCGGCTCACTCCCGCATTCATAACAACCCCTCCTCCCACATCACCGGGGAGGCCTGACAAAAAAAGAGCGGGAGCTAGTTTATGAGTCTTAAAGATTTTCATCAGCTGGGATTTCAGCAAACCAGCGCCGCAAGTTATCAAAAGACTGTTTTCTGTTTTTTGGACAGAACAAGACTGCAATTTAGAAGTAGAGATAACAAGCCCCTTAATGCCTTGATCACTGATTAGGACATTTGTCCCGCCTCCTAAAACAGAAAAGGCCCTTTGATTTTCTTTAGCCCAGCTCAAAGCTGTTTTAAGTTCAGCAGGGTTGTTTGGCTGGCAAAAAAATTCCGCGGGACCTCCTACCCTCCACCAGCTAAAACTCTTTAAATTTTTGTTTTCTATAATTTCCATGTCACTTATCTTTAAATTTCTTTCACGCTCTTATCTTATAGCTTTATTTTAAAAAGGGTTCAAGGAAACGCAAGCCAACTGGTGAGACTTGAGAAAATAAAACAAAATAGTCTTCCTTTTTTTCCAAAATACCTAGTTTATTTGTCTGCCAATAGTATCAAGTCGAGAAGAGAAGCCTAAGCTATTTTAAGTTTTTCCTGAAGATTCCCGCCCTTGCCCCCGCCCTCGCTTTCACGAGGGCAAGCTTTACTGAATTTTCAAACAGTATCCGTATAAATAAATTACTTATTGATTTGCTGAAAAAGCTTTGTTTTAAGTAGTATTTAGTGGATTCTGAAACACAAAGAAAAATTTATTTAAAAATACAAGAGTTATTGGCTTTTTTCCATAGAAGAGAGACCAACTGTCACATTCATTTAATGTCTTTTTTAAATAAGAAAGCCAGTCTTTCAGATAAACGAGCGCTCAGGGAGAGATTAATCTATCAGATAAGATCGCATAAAAATTATAAATCAGCTGGCTATAATTGGAAAGAGCTTTTAAAGTTGAAGACAAAACCCTTGCTCCCTTTGGCCAGCATTTCTATTTCTTACTGTCGTTATTTAGGAGTCTTTGTAATTGTATTTGATAAAAAAGTTTCCATAGGTTTTGATATAGAGCATAAAAGCCGGGTTACAAGCCAAATTGCTCAACGGATATCTTCTCATAAAGCGCTCAATCAAAGCCCTCACCCCGCTCTTTTATGGGTAGCTAAAGAAGCCAGTGTAAAAAGCCTTTCTGCTCCTAATCAGCCTGTTTTATTTAAAAATTGTATCTTGTCCAATTGGAGACCGGCCCTTTCCAGTCAAAATTATTTTTTTGATTTTTTTGTGAACAGCAGTCGCAAATATAAAGGAATTGCTGGTTTTTTAGACGGCTTGGCCATAGCCTATACTGAAAAATTATGCTGATTCGGTTTGAAATTTTATCATGGCTTGTTTTGTCTTTCCACAGAAGACAGGACTCTCGCAAAACTTGTCCCCAGGAAAGCCTGCCCTCGCGCAAGCGGGGGCAGGAATCTAATTCAAAATAGGAAAACTCAAACAAGATCACTATAATAATATCTGAAAATACTTCAAAATTTAAACAAGATTGGTATAGTTTAAAGGTCTTATGAAAAAAATAAAAAAATTCTTGATTGTATATTTAGGGCTGTTTGTTTTCCTGACTTGTATGTTATTGTTTTTTGTTTCTAAAATTCATTTTATTGAGCTTAAAGCGGATTCAAAAACCAAAACTCAAGCCCTATATACTGAGGCAAAGCCAAAAATCACAGCCTATTTAAATAATTATAAAGGCCGATATTTATGGAGAATTAATTTAAAAGAAATAGCTAAAAAAATAGAATCTATCTACTTGGAGGGGGAAGTTCATATTCAAAGAAAGTTTCCCAACCGCTTGATAGTCTTTTTAAAAGAGGAAACAGCCTTTTTGCTTTTGCTAAAGCAAGACCATCGTTTTTATTCTGTTTCGCCTGATGGGCATATAAGCGGTCAAAAAAACAGAACCGACAGCTTAAATTTTCCGATTTTGAGGGGAAAAGCTTTTGAGAAAAATCTGCAATTAAGACAAAGAGTTTTAGATGTTCTTTTTGAGACGCCTAAAAAAGGAGATTCTTTTTCTTTAGAGAATGTTTCTGAGATCTTATATAATGAGAAGAGCGACAGTTTCTTATTTTATTTGGTTTCAGATTATTTTATTGTGGAGTTAAAAGCGCCTCCAGCCTCGAAAACAATAAAAAATATTGATTTTGTGTTAAATTACCTTAGAAAGCAAGGACGGACAAAAGCCCTTATTGACGCCCAATTGGACAAAAAAATTATTGTAAAAAAAATAAAATGATCTGGTTTGAAAATTCGGGTTTCAGCTGGATTCCCGCCCTTGTGGAAACGGAGGCGGGAATCTGTCAAATCAGAAATTTCAAATAGAATCAGCGCAAAATAGAAACTTGTTGCCAAAAAATTAAATAAAGATTATTCTTAAAATGGCAGTTTAAAACAACCAACTTTGGAATGACATGGCTTTCTTTAAATTAAATGATGACAGCCTCTTAGTTAGCTTAGATATAGGCTCTTACGCTGTTCGTTGCTCTGTTTTTAAAAAATCAGATCAGATTCCTTTTAAGCTTTTAGCTTTTACTGAAGAAAAAACTCAGGGGCTGGAAGAGTCTAGAATCACTGACTTTGAGAGCCTCAGTCTAGTCTTTAGTGAAGTCTTGTCACGAGCCGAAGAATTATGCAGTAGCTCTTTTTCTGAAGTCTGGCTGGGCTTTAGTCCGCCCTTTTATTCTTTTCGCTCAAAAGGTATGGTGGCTTTATCTTCTAAGGTTGTTACAAAGGAAGATTTGGATCTAGCCGTTCATACCGCCTGCGCGGTTTCTCTTCCTTACCAGCATAGGCATCTTCATAGCCGTCCGGAAGCTTTCAGTGTGGATTCTCAGTCGGAAGTTTTAAATCCTTTAGGTTTATCCGGCTTGCGTTTGGAAACAGAGGTGCGTTTAATCAGCGCTCCCAATCTTTACTGTAAAAATTTAAATAGAGTTTTAAAAAATTTAGGTTATAAGCCAAAAGCTTTTTTTCATAACCTGTTGGCTTTTGGAGAAAATTTAACAACTTTTGAGCAAAAGAAAAATGGAGTTTGTTTTTGTGATATTGGCCATAAAAGCGCGCGCGGGCTGGTTTATTTAAATAACAAAATAGAAGATATGTTTTTTATACCTATAGGAGCTTATCATTTGAGTCAGTTTTTGAGTAGCCAGTTTAACCTTTCTTTTGAATTAGCGGAGGATTTAAAAAACAGCTCTGCCGAGCTTTTATTTAATGCTTATATTCAAGAGGAAGAGCCTTTAGAAACCCCTCAAGCTAATTTATATATTTCGCGCAAGGCTTTTTCTGACAGTTTGGAAAAAATTTCTGAAAAGCTTTTAGAAGAGGTTAAATTAAAACTCGCGCCTAAGGATTTATTGAATAAAATATCTTCTGGATTTATTTTTACAGGAGCAACAGCTTATATAAAAGGCTTTATTGAGCTGGCGGAGTTTTATTTAGGGCGTCCGGCTTGTCATCCCCAGCAGTTTTATAATAATTTTAAAGTGACAAATAACTTTGCTTTGTTACAGCAGGCTTATGTGGAGAATAAATTATATCATTCCAAACAAAATTCTCTTTCAAAATGGTCTATTTTGAGGGAGCTTTTTTAAACCTTAGGAGGAGGTCTTATGTTTATTGTGGAAGATGAAACAAAAAATAAAAAAACGCAGGCGGATATAAGAATTGTGGGAGTTGGCGGCGGAGGAAATAACGCTGTAGAAACTATGATAAAAGAGGGGATCCAAGGGGTTCAATTTATAACGGTGAATACCGATCATCAGGCTTTAGATTCTTCTTCGGCTCAAATTAAAGTTCAAATAGGCTCTAAATTAACTAAGGGATTGGGGGCTGGGGCTAATCCAGAGGTAGGGAGAAGAGCCGCTGTAGAGTCTTATGAGGAGATTGTGAAAGTTTTAAAAGGCGCCGATATGGTTTTTATAACAGCAGGTATGGGAGGAGGCACTGGGACAGGAGGAGCGCCTTTTGTAGCTCAAGCCGCAAGTGAATTAGGCCTTTTAACTGTAGGTATTGTAACCACTCCTTTTTTATTTGAAGGTCGAAAAAGAGGAAAACAGGCTGAACAAGGAATTCAAGAGTTGAGAAACCATGTAGATACTTTAATAGTTGTTCCTAATGAAAAATTATTAACAGTTTCTAAAAAGAGCGCTCCGTTATTGGAAACTTTCAAAATGACAGATGAAGTTTTGCTTCAAGCTGTTAAAGGCATTGCAGAGTTAGTTAGTGTCCCTGGCTTA
>JAPPIY010000106.1 GCA_026914095.1 Oligoflexia bacterium | reverse complement strand
CCCTTATATTTAAAGGCTTTTAGAGCTTTTTGGCTAGTCATGTATATAATTCCCCCAATTTTTAAAAAATTATTGACAAAAAATGAAAATCAAGTATTATTAAAAATTGCCCTAAGGGTTTCCGCCAAAGGTTCTTCGGGACTGAGGTGGTTCCTCCTTGGGCTTTTTTTTTACCTAAAATTTTATTTCTTCCTTATTTTCTGCTATAAAAGCTTTGTGTTAAATAGAAATCAAAAGATTATGAGTCACTTTCCATCTCAAAACGCATGGGATGAAAATTATAAAACAATTATAGAATTGGGAAAGAGGCTTCCATCTTTTGATACAAAAAATAAGCAAGAAAAATGGCTTATTAAGGCCTGTCAGTCTCCTCTTTGGTTAAAGGCGGAGATTAATCCTGCTGGAGAGTTGGTTTTTACTGGGGATAGTGAAGGCCTGATTAGCAAAGGCCTTTTAGCTCTCATTATTGAGTTTTACAGTCATAGAAGACCAAAAGAAATTTTAGAAGATCAGCCTCAATTTATTCAGGATTTAGATCTGGCTCAATATTTAAGTGTTCGCAGGACTAATGGCCTGCAATCTATTTTAAATCAAATTTTACAGTATGCTAAAGCTTTTTTAATTCTTTCGAAGTCCAATCCTTCCCTTTGAGTTTTAGAAAATTCTCTTTGAAAAAAATTAAAACTTAAAAAATCTTATATAGAAAGCCGATTAAATGTTTGATGAGGCTTTCTGACCAAAAACCGCTTGATTTTATAAAACAGAGTTGTTCAGCTCTCATTCTGTTGCTCTATCTCGCATTAGGCTCTGCTTGCGCTCCTATGCAGGTGATAGATACCACCATACGACAACAGTCTCTTACTTCTTACAATCAAAATTTAACAGAGAGCAAAAAGGTTATAGTAGATGAGATAATAAAAATGACCTACAAACCTTTTCCTATGGATTATAACAGTTATGTTAAAAAATGGCTGTATTATTATTCACGAGGAAAAGGAAGAGAGCACATGAAAAGGTATTTGGAAAGATCAAATCGTTATTTAGAATACATGGGGGATATTTTGGCTAAAAATAGTTTACCAAGAGAGTTGGTTTATATGTCCATGACGGAATCCGGCTTTTGGCCTTACGCTAAAAGCCCAGCTAATGCCGTTGGGTATTGGCAGTTTATCAAACCAACCGGTCAATCCTACAAGCTAAAAATCAGTCCTTATGTAGATGAGAGAAGAGATTTTGCCTTATCCACTCAAGCCGCTACCAACTATCTTAGAGATCTTTATTCTGTGTTTCAAGATTGGCGTTTAAGCATAGCGGCCTATAACTGTGGAGAGCAATGTGTTAGAAATGGAATTAGAAGGAAGAACAGCAAAAATTTTTGGTATTTAGTCTCTAAAAAAGCTCTCCCTCCGGAAACAAGGGAGTATGTTCCTAAGGTTATAGCCATGGCGAGAATTGCGCTTGAGCCGGCATCTTACGGTTTTTATAACTTGAGCTACCAACAGCCTTTGGATTACCGACTCATATCTATAAAAGGAGATTCTTCTTTAAGTCAAATTGCAAACTACTTAAAAGTTCCCTACAATGAAATAAAATCTCTAAATCCTAAGTTTAAAACAGATAGAGTTCCTGCAGGAAGCGGCTCTCAACTGAGAATTCCCAGTTATATAACTATTTAAATTTTAGGAAGCGCAACCTTTAAAATTTTAGAGGAGGATTATATACGGATCCTGTTTGAAAATTCCGGTTTTAAATCTTTCAGTTGCTATGAAAAAAATTAAATTTTTTATTTTTTAGCCGGTTGATCATTTAGCTTTTCTTTATTTAATAGTTGTTTTTTTTCTAAAAAAAGTTTAATTCAAAAAAGATGAAAGACAAAAACATTATATTCTTTGATGGTGTCTGTGAGCTGTGTGACTGGTTTGTAAATTTTGTTTTTAAAAGAGACTCTAAAAGACAATTTTTATACGCCTCTTTACAAGGAGAAACAGCTAAAGCTTATTTACAACCAGCGGACATTCAAGGTTTAAAGTCCATTATTTTTTTTAATCAAGGCGCGATCTTAAAAGAGAGTTGCGCCTTAAAAGCCATCATGAAAAAGCTTTACCCCCGCTTAGCTCCTTTGCTTTCTCTTTTTCCCAGTTTTATTTTTAACATTTTCTACAGATTTATCGCAAAAAGAAGGTATGCTTTTTTCGGAAAAAAAGAAACAGGCTATCAAGCAAGTCCAGAACAACAAAAATACTTTCTTAAATAGTATCCTCTTGTAAAAAAAGGAATTGTATAGCGCTCCGGTTTGAGTTTTCAGGTTCCAACTAGACTCCCGCTTTCGCGGGAGTGACAAAAGGGCGGAAAATTCAAACCGGAGCGCTATAATTCCCGTAAAAAAGCCTATTGAAAGACTCGCTGTTATGTAAAAATTTCACTTCTTAATAAAAAATGTGGACTAATCAGGGGATTTAGCCTATATTAGTTTAAGATTTTGGATGGATTCCCAATTTCTCGCTGTTTTGAGGACAGGCTTTTAAGGGAAATGAGAGAGGAAGATCAAAATCAGGACAATTAAAAAAGGAGAGGATGTGACTGCTATTAAGAAACTGTTAAAAATAGGGTTGCTTCTAGGAGTATTTATTTCTTTTTTCTCCTGTGTTCATTCGCCTAGACAGGCGAGAGACAAGCCGCCAAGAAAAACAGCTTTACTTAAAGCTGTTCAAAGGGGAGATTTAGAACAGGTTAAGACTTTAATTTCTAAAGGAGCTAGCATTAATGTAAAAAGTAATGATGGAGCAACAGCTCTTCATACGGCTAGCTTGGAGGGACATTTAGATATTGTGAAATTTCTAGTCAGCAAAGGAGCTAGCATCAATGCAAAAAGTAATGGTGGAGCAACAGCTCTTCATATGGCTAGCTTGGAGGGACATCTAAATATCGTAAAATTTCTAGTCAGCAAAGGAGCTGACATCAATGTAAAAGATGACAAAGGATGGACAGCTCTTCAACTGGCTCGTCAAAACAAATATTTAGAAATTGTGGATTACCTGTTAAAACAAACTCGCAAGAACAATTCTATTTAGTCTTTTTGTTTGACGAACAGCCTGTTTTTTAAACCAGACATTATTTTGAGAAAAAAGGCTTTAAAAATAAAGCTTTTCTATAAAATGGCAAAAGCCGAAAGTCTTGACCCGCCACAACATTCTGTGATATATTCTTGAAGCTTTATTTTGTTTTTGTTATATTTTTAAGGGGTAATTTATGTCATTTGAAAAAGGCCATAATCCTTTAGCAATAGCAAACTATTTTATTGAGTTAAGTAGCTATAAAGGATTAAGTTTAGTTAAGCTTATGAAAATATCTTATATTTCTCATGGTTTTACACTGGCTATTTTAGATAAACCTTTATCAGAACAGCCAGCAGAAGCATGGAAATATGGACCAGTTTTCCCAATGATATATCATGAATTTAAGCATTATAAAGACATATACAATATAACAGAAAGAGCAAAAATTTTTGACGGACCTATTGGATCAAGCTTTAATGATGATGAAAAAAAAATTATGGAAGTAGTATTTAATAAACATAAAAACGATTCAGCAGAAAAACTTATTACCCTTACACATGAGACAGACGGGCCGTGGGATGAAGCTTGGAAACAGGGTGGAAAATTTACTAAAAATTATAAAATAGACAATCAAAAAATACAAAAATACTATAAAGATAAGATAGAGCAAGCAAATGTCGGATGATAAAAAACTGCTTTCTAGTCTAAATGAAATTTTAGATCAAATTTATAAAAATAAGAACATTCAAACAGAGCCTTCTGGTTTTAAACTAATGACAAAAGACTTAGATGATCATCAGAGAAAAAAGAATGAAAACAAATTAACAAAACAGGAATTTGATTTAAAAAGATATGTATTTTATGCTACTACAATATTTTTAATTGTTTCTTTATCGGGTCAAATTAAATTTTTCTTTTATATTTTAGAAAACAAAGGTCAGGCAAATGACCTATGGAAAGTTTTAGCTGTTATAACAGGAAGTTGTACTGCTGTTTTTGTAACGGCTATCATTGGAGTTTTTAAAGCTCAACCCCCAAAAAGCCTAATCTCTTTAAGCTCGCCAAGTCATTAAAGTTTAGACTTCTTAATCGTCTGTTTCTTAGCTTGTTTTCTAGGCTTTTTTGGCTTATTTTTGTTCGGGTTATAGGAAATATCATTTTGAAAAAAGCGGTAAATTCCTTGTTCATAGCCTTTATTTATAAGGCTTTTTATGCTGTGTCAAGTATATAATTCCCGCTTTTCTATAAAATGGCAGATTATTTTTATAAAATGGACTGCTCGTTGCCTGAATTAACAGCAGGCTTTAGTCAGAAAATCATTGACCATACTCCCAATTT
>JAPPIY010000308.1 GCA_026914095.1 Oligoflexia bacterium | reverse complement strand
CTTCAAGGCAGACTAATTTCTCAACTCCGTTTTTCCCAGCTTTTCCAGAAGAGCCTCTTTTTCCTTTATTTCCTCTTTTTAGGCGGGACAACTTTTCACCACATAGATTTTTATAGTCTTTGCCGTTTCTTCCTGCCCTTCCGCCAAAGCCCCCTGAGCTTCCTTTTCCGCCTTTACTTCCTAAGCCTTTTGACTTTTTAACTTCCTCTAAATGAAAATCTAAAACATCAAAAGCTCTAAGATGAAAAAAACCAGTGTCTCCGCCATGCCTGCCGTCCTCACCCCTAAGACCTCTCTTTCCTTTTCCTCCGTTTTCGCCTCTCTCATTTCTTAAAACGCACTCCCACCAGCATCTTTTAGAAGTAGAAGCTCGTTTTATGATTTCAGATAAAGGCGGAAGAACTGGAAGGTAAAGATAAGTTTCTTTGCAGTATCTTTTATAAACAGCATCTCTTCCATTCTTGCCATTAGAGCCTGAAAGCTCTTGTCTTTCCTCTTTTGTGATAACTCTTCTTTTTGAAACCTTGCCTCCGTTTTCACCATTTAAAATCAACTTTAAATTTCCACTGGCTTTATAGGCTAAAATTAAAGTATTTCCCCCATGTTTTCCGTCTTCTTTCTTTTTGGCTTTTTGATCTTCTTGAAAATTTTGAATGACAGAGTGATTAGATAAAAACTCATCTGCTAAAATTATTAAGCTATGTTCATTTGTTTGAACTTTTACCATATTTAAAATAACTTTTTGAGCTTTGATAATTGTATTTTCTTTAAGCTCTAAATCTTCTGATGTAACAATTATTTCTTTTTTTGAAGTTGGGTTGTTAGAGGGCTTTTTATCAGTTTTTAAGAAAGTGTCTTTGTATTCTGTTTGACTGGTTTGTTCATAAATGTTTGAAATGGAAATTGTGTTTTTATTTGCAATGTCTTCTTTTTCCATGTCGTTGTAGATTTTTATAAGAGATTGTTGCTGAACTTCCTTTTTGTTGTCTCTTCTTTTTTTTCTTTCAAAATATCCTCATCTGTCCAATGCAAATCCTCACAGGATAAAAAAATAAATAGAGAAACAACTAAAAAAATAACTTTTAAAAATTTCATAAACTCCTCGTTTGTTCGTTGTGATTGAGGAGCATACGGAAAAAAAGAAAAAAGAAAACAAAATGGCTGAATTTATCCCACCACGGTGGGATAAACAGCCTAAAGCCGATCCCACCATGGGATTAACAGCCAAAAACGCAGTTTTTCATCCCACCGCGGTGGGATAAACTCACTAAAAAATCCCACGGTGGGATAAATTTACTAGGGCGTGTCCTCATTTGCCTAAACACTGGCATTGTCTGGGATGGCAACCAGGTCTAGGCAAATGAGGACACACCATAAAATAAACAGTTTTATTAGAAAATTAAAATATGGTATTGTAAATAATTACATAGATTCTTTTTTTAATTTACAAAAATTTTTTGTAAATTCCCGTGTTGAGGGAATTGTAAATATCAATGATTGCAAAAAATCTTTTACTGATAAACCGTTACTCTGTTTTTTTATTTTGATGTGACCTTCTTCATACCAACCATCTATAGGGTGACAATAACTTGACCTTTGATTACAAAAACTTTTAGTTTGATTTAGCTGTTTTGTATACTGAGGGTTAGTTAATATAAAAATAGGTTCTTTTTCTTTTTTATAACTTTCCCAATTATATGTATATTTACAATTTGTTTCACAAGGATCTAATTGACATTCTAATTTATTTTTTTTCAAATAACAATGTTCTAATGGACGATATTTTATTGTTGGATAAAAATATAAATAATCTGATGTAAAGCCGAAATAAAAGCATATACCAAAAATTAACAATAAAAAAATGTCAATCAAAATCCTTATAAAAAAAATTTTAGTCATTTTAAAACCTTTTTATAATTTTTACACAGTTCTTTTAAAGTAGCGTCCATAATTGAATCTTTTGGTTTGTATCTAAAATTTAGCATATTGTTTTCATCTTTTTTCTTTTTCCAACCTGCAACAGAATCAAATTCCTGAATAGAATTATTGGTATATTGTCCTGTTTTGAATCTACAGTGTTTTGAATATTTGCAGAAAAACTCATAATTTGTATCATTTTGAAAATATATGTTAAGATCATCTACGATAACAAAACCTTGGTGTTGATTTTTTGTTAAAAAGTATTTTTTATTGTAATCTTTTTTACATTTTTCTTTAGAGTCTTCACAAGGCCTTACAATGCATCTTACATTTTCTTTTTTACGATCAAAAATGCATAATTCAATAGGATGAACATTTAATTTATCAAAAAACTTATTGTAATATATACTAAAGAAACTCCCAATAAAGAAAAACATTAAAGAAAATAATAAAAGACCAACTATCAAACTAATCCATTCTGCTTGATTGAAATCTTTATTGTAAAGCTCAAAAAATTTTTCTTTTAATATTTTTTTTGTTTTTTTCTTCTCTGTCATATTTGTAAAATCTATATTATTTAGTTTTGCTTTGTTTTCTTAGGTCTTCAAGAGCTTCTTTAATGCCTTTTTCTTTTTGATCCTTTTTCCATTCATCCCAAAAATCAACTGTAGCACTCTTAGGTTTGACTTTTGGTTCATCAATTTTTACCCTACTTGGTAACAAACAAGCATCACCAACAATTAAGGCTTCTCCTATTTCTAAAATTGGCAATGACTCAGCAAAATCTCCTAGACTGTCAGGAAATAACCGTTTTATAACATTTTGGTCATCAGGATTAGATAACCTCATTGAGATAAAATTTCCACATTGGCTTAAAACAGTTTTACTGACATCTGCTGGCCTTTGACTGATTACAACTAAAGACACTCCATATTTTCTTCCCTCTTTCGCTACTCTTTGAAAATTATAAAGTCCTCTGTCTTCTATACTAGAAGTTTCTGTGTTAAGTGGAATATATAAATGAGCTTCATCACAGAACAAAGCAATAGGATGTCTTTTATCAGAATCAGCCCACTGTTGAACTGAAAAAATTAACCTTGTTACTAAACCTGTTATTAGTGGCAGTATATCTGAAGGAACTTCTGAAAAATCAATGATCTTATTTCCTTTTTGATTATTAAAATCCATCAATTTTTTAATTAAAGATTCAAGCCATTCATATTTTTGTAAAGCTGAATTATCATTAAATAAAAAGTTTAATCTTTTATCAGTCTGTTTGCTTTTAAGTCTTTGTATAAAACGAGTTAGTTTTCCATGCAAAGGTCCTTGTTTTTCTCTTCTAGAAAAGCCTTCAATCATTTCTTCATCTTGTTTTTCAAGCTCTTTTAAAACTTCATCTATAGAATAAGGAACAGGGCTATCAATCGTGAAATTATTAAGAATTTCTGTTTTTCCACTTTTTTCTAAGTTTTGTTTCTTATATTTTATAATCAGATCAAATAAAGCTCTAGCTTGATTAGGGGCGTTTTGATCGCTCCTGTCTAACATCATAGCCATTACTTCCTCATAAGACAAAAGCCAATAAGGCAAATATACAATCGCTTCTTTATCTTCTTTATCCATAGGACCCGCCACTTTTAATAAAGTCGTATTCTCCAATTCTTCTAAGGGTTTATATTCTCCATGAATATCAAAAACAATACTATTGACAGACTTCAGATTAGAGGATTGTTCTAAAATTTTAGCAACAGTCCATGATTTACCAGAACCTGTGCTACCTACAATAACAGCATGTCGTTGAAAAAATTTATTGCCATCTAAATAGGTTTCAGCATCTTCTGAAATAATATATTTTCCTATACTTAATGATTTATCTTTTGCTTCATCACTAAGAGATAAAGATTTCATAAACTCTGACAACTCTTCACCTTCAATTAAAAAGCAATCAGCATCGAGACTTGGGACTGTCTCCAGTGTTCTTTTAAATACATTAGATTTTTCACCATGTTTATCTAAAAATGTGCCGACTAAACGAGCTTTTATTACATTTTCAACAATGGCTTCTTCTGGATTATCAGGCTCTACTTTATCAGAAGATTTACGCATAATTTTTATAACTAAACCGATAATGGATTCTCCCGTTTTAGTGGATCGGATTTTTAGTAAGTTATTAACCTGAATACTGTTAAGCTTTTTTTCTTCAATGACTTTTATCACAACATTACCAGTATCAACACTTTCCACTTTTCCTAATGGGTTTTTTTCTTCTGAACTCATAAAACCTCCTCCATAAAATAATTAAGTTGCCAATATTGTTTTTGCAGGTTAAAAATTTTTTCTTTGGTATCCTGTTTAGTTTTGATTGTAGCTTTAGTTCCATTTTCCTTATTTTCTTCAAATAAACAATACTCATTTGCATTTTTTAGCTTCGCTTTGACAATGTAAAAAAGTTGTGTCCGCCAGTATAGACGACAGGGTCGTTTTT
>JAPPIY010000288.1 GCA_026914095.1 Oligoflexia bacterium | reverse complement strand
GAAGAGCTAAGCCCCAAAGCCAGACTTTGCCAGCGGTTTCCACAGGCTATCACACTTCCTAATTTAGCTTGAGAAAGGCATTTCTTTAAATCTTTCTTGTATTTCGGCAGGACTATTCTTTTAAGGGGAGTCTCCCGCTCCTCTATATAAAGCCGCATCCAATGGGTTTTATAAGTATCCATAGCTAAATTATAAGAAACAAACAAAGTGGTATTTGCCGGCAGGTAGGGGTTAAAGCTTTGTTTAAATATCAAACTTAACTGTTGTGTGGTGTCAAAGGGGTTGTTATAAGCCAATTTTGCCCGCCTAGCGACAGGATCAGAAAAGTGATTGTAAGCCAGACTGTGGCTGGAGGAAAGCGATCCGCTCCATTTGTCTTGTTTTTGGACAAAATACAAAGCGCTTAAAGAGCCTTCCAGAGCTGTTTTTAAAGTCCCGTCCCTGGATTCTTGAGATAGAGGCCAAACAATCATAGAGAAATTAAAGTAACTGAAAAAGCGGTCTTTTTGATAAACAGGAGTCGTCCAGCCCGCTAAGAGATCTCCTATCCCACACTGGACATAGCCTTTAAAATTATTGTATCCCTTTCTGTTTAAACAACCTCCCGATTTAAAAGCGGAAATAAAAGAGTTCCCTAAAAAAAACTCCGTGTTTTTCAAAAAAGAATAATTTAAATATTCCTCCGCCCATGAGCCAAGAGAGTAATACAAGGTGAAATCCAGCTTATAGTTCAGACTGGACAGATCACATAAAGAGCCTTTTTTATTGAACTGGCAAAGACGGCTTTTTTTATTTGATTTTTCCTTTTGGCCTTCCTCTTCTTCAGAAAAATGCTTGTGTCTTGTCTCCACCTTTAAGTTTCTAATTAAAGAAAAGCCAAAGTCTCTCCGCCAAGAGCTTTTAGAAAAAGTTTTAGTCCCTTCAGTCTCCAAAGACTCCAGCTCTGTTTCAGAAAAGCTGAAAGCCATTAGCGGAAAAATCAAATAAAACAATAAAAAGGCTGGCTTCATATTCTTTTAACAAGGGAGGGGGAGGGAAAGTCCCCTCCTTTATTCTGCTCCTGGGTTACTTCAACCCTATTATCTATATATTGCTGGAGCAAATCTAAATGTTGTTCTAAAGCCATTTTATACAGATTTTCCAGATCTGACAACTCAGTTTTTGTCCTTAGCTTGTTTAAATGTCCAATAGTTTTATTGTATTTTATAAATACTTGGGCTAAAAAGCTATCCTTCTTTAAAGGCACTAACAAAAACTGATTCAATTTATTGACAGTGTCCTCTCTGTCCAATAAGTAATCTTGAAAACTGAGGTCACTGTATTCAGTCGGACGGTCACTTTTAAACTTAACATATTCCTTATGAGCTGTCTCTAAAAAAGAGGAGTTTAAATTTGAAAGCGCTTCTTTTAACTCCTCACCCTCAAGATTTCTAATAGATTGCATAACCTCTTTATCAAAAGACTTAGATCCTGTTCCAATCTTATAGCTCATAGAGTTCACATTATCTATATGTTGTTTCAGAAAGCTTTCGTCCTTAGGGTTTTCCAGCATTGTATTTACACCAGCTATGGTAAGTTCAATCAACCACTCATTATAAATAGTATTAAAAAGCGTTTGATTTTTTTCTGAGTCTAATATCTGCTTCTGTATTTTTAGGCTCAACTCCTTTAATTTGTCAGGCTCTGCTGTCAGCATCAATTCATATAATTGATGTAAAGGAGTCTTCACAAGTTGCCCCGTAAAAAAGCCAGGCTGTAACACATACATCCAGAACATAGAAATAGGCCATACATCCCACTTGAAGAGGCCATTGCCTCTCATTGGATAATAGCTTACAAAATCCTCATAGCCGGCTTGTCCATTTAGAGCTAAACGATTCGTCTCGAAAAAATCCAATACTTGAGGGGACCGACAATCCTCCAAATAGAGATCATTGCCGTGCTTATAGCTCAATCGATCTTTTATTAGATCCAAACTGAATTTATGCTCTTGGCCTCCTAATTCGGTAAAATGACATTTCATTACATCCAAATCCGCTAACTCCATCAAAAAATCTGAAATTTCCTCGCGGACGGAATAATAAAGCTCATACTCTCCATCACCTTTCATGCCCTTTTCAATAGTATCTGTATAGTCATCTATAGATTTGTTATCGTCTAAAATATAGACAAAATCCTTGTTCTGTACTTCAAGATAATTATCTCTTAACTTAAGCCATTCTTTATAATACTCTAACAATTGTGAGAAAGTCTGGTTAAAAGGGAAAGTCCTAATTTGAAGGTTAACCTGAACACGGAATTTCTCAGGTATTTGCTCATTATAAAACAAACTCTCCTGTAAGTCATACCTGTATCTAAACACATTAGAAAATCTTTTGACTGTTAAGATATAATTTTGAACAATTTCCTTAGGGTTAGAGCCATAGTCCCATTTACGACACATTATTTGTTTCCCTATTTGCCAGTCAGCACAATTCAGATACTTTTTCCGCTTTTGGAGTGTGTTTTTTGTTAAAATTGATTGTTGCTTTTCAGGATCAGTTTCTATTTTTAAATCCGCAAAAGAACCGTCCTCCATCTCTATTTCATCAAAATACAGATATCTCAAAGCCGCTAAATCATACTTCCCCAAATAATCCATTATCAGAAAAGCGCTAGGCTTATAGTCCATAACGCTTGAAGAGAGCGCCAAGCCCTCTATATCAATTTTAGGAAAAACAGCCCGGATCTCATCCTCTGTTTTATAGTAATTCTCACTGTCAACAGAGGCTTTAAAGTTATGCGCCAAACCAAAACTGTGGCCCATCTCATGCAAAACCAACTCCAAAAGAGCTTGTTGAGTTAATTTTTTTCCGCAGGAAATAATAATCTCTTTGTCATTCAGCTCCCTCCTTGGTTTTACTCTTGGCTCCAGGGCTTTTATCTTACTTATAAAACCCTTCACATCAGGGCATTCCCTCTCAATCTGCCCTCTTAAATAAGGGGTTACAACATGCATCTCGTTTTCTGCCGGCGTCCTCTTATCCTTTTGGAAAACTTCATACCTAATGTAATTTCTCACTATCCCGTCAAAAAGCAGTTCTTGATTGTGTATAAGGATGTTGGCAGTTGTTCCGATAATCTGGCCTGTATCTGGATTGGCGTAAGAAGGGGCCACCCCTAACAATCCGCCGTCACCTATACTTTCTGATTGAACTAAATTGATGATATTATATCTCAAATCCCCTAAATCTTTTTCCTCTTCTTTGACTAGCTCTATCTTTATTCTTCTGTCTCGGCCTTGGCTCAAATGCTCAAAAGCCTGATCGTAAATCCTAACCGCTTTTTCAGCCACCTCTCTATAATCAGGGTCTTTAGTGGAGTTCTTTGAAAAATACCACTTTATAGTTTTTGTTCTTGTCCTCTTTTCCTCTTCTGTATTTAAGCGGGTGTTAAACCGTATCATCTTAATATGACTCCCTCGCTCTGTCTCCGTTGTTTCCGCCCGTTTGATTTCATCTTGAGGAATTGTCGGCATAATGCCAAAAACCTTTTCGTGATCCTCTCTAAACCATCTTCGGGGGTTAATTCTTTCTCTAGTCATAATTTTAGCTTTTAAACAATTCTCATCAAAGCCTGTATTTTTCAAACAATCTTTATCAGCGTCTTGGGCCCTTGCATAAGAGGTCTTCCATTTGAAAGTGTTTCCATTGTGGGTGATTTTGTGAACATAAGACAGATAATCCGGCTCTATTATGAGTTCTATCAACTCTCCTTTTACTGCTGTTCCAGAAAAGGTTTCTTTATCTGTGATTGTCAAGCTTTCAAAATCAATTTGCGCATAAGGGCGCTTGATTTTATCACCACGCTCCTTCTTTCTCTCCCCAAGGCTTTCCCAAAGTCCATTTCCGTTTTGCGCCATCTCAAAGCTATGTCGTTTCACCAGCAGTGGGTTAGGCAGGCTGTTTCTGGTTTTTTCCTGCACATCACCGCTCATATCTATCAAGTTAAAACGATCTCCCTCTTTTCTTAGAGCTATCAGGTGCATATTTTTAAACCTGTCATCCTCGTCTTTATAATACACCTGCCCATTTGGATTAGGCGCTTCAATCGAACCTTCTGAAAAATACCACAGCCCCTCAAAATACTCAGAGGGGAACAAGTCCTTCTTTAATTCCACCTTGTAGTCATATTTTTTTGGTTTTTTGGTAACTCGGATATAATCTCCCGATCGAAGATGGCTGTCTTCACAGTTGAGTCGGTTTTCAAGATATTCCACATCATTGACCACTTTTGCCTCCGGTTTGCAGTATTGAATAGGATAACCTATAAAAGGAACGGCATAATAGTCTCCTTTTTGCCTCTTATAGGATTTTGCATGATAATCCCTCATTTCCATTTCACCCTTTTTATCCTCTCTGAATATTTTTAGAGAGGTTCTCTCTATGT
>JAPPIY010000060.1 GCA_026914095.1 Oligoflexia bacterium | reverse complement strand
TCTATTATCTATAAAGCCAACCTTAACTTTTAGTCCACTTTTTTAGCGCGCTTCAAGATTACATAAACAGACACATAGAAGAGTCCAGCAGGTTATGGAAAAAGAGGAGTATAAGGGAGATATACCGATATTTTCGGTTGGTTTTTTTGATAGGTTTTTTATAAAGAACTCAGGGGATAAGAAGAAAGGAGAGAGAAATGAAGAGATCATTTAGGATAGTTTTTTTATATTTTATATTTTCCATTGGGTTTTATTGTTATGGGGGTTCTGTTTCTTATTATGAGAAAATGAGGGTTAAGAGTTTTTCAGCCTTTCAAAGCAACAATGTCAATGCTAGGTTTATCTATATGCCGGCGGATCAATGCTATTGCGCTTATGGGAACAAAAAGCCTTTCTGCTGTTCAAGCCAGTCTTGGACATACAGAAGTAAGAATGACTCAAAAGTATGCGAAGGCTGTCGCTCTGCTAAGTTCAGAGACAGGT
Organism: Oligoflexia bacterium; assembly: GCA_026914095.1. Classification (GTDB taxonomy): domain Bacteria; phylum Bdellovibrionota; class Bdellovibrionia; order Bdellovibrionales; family UBA1609; genus JACOND01. The sequence continues at coordinate 3,961 of JAPPIY010000060.1, read as the reverse complement.
GAAAAAGCCTCTTCTATAATCTTTAAAAACAGCTAATTGTTTTTTGAGAAATAACTAAATGGTTTCGGGGAAACTATTAGTAAAAAAGTATTTTAGCGTTCAAAAACCTTTTCTAAAAATCACTAAAAAATCACTAAAAATTTTGTTTTGAAATTCTAAAACCCTTGAGTTTAAAGGGGTTTCAATGCAACTGGTGGAGAGAGTAGGATTCGAACCTACGTAGGCATAAGCCAGCGATTTTACAGACCGCCCCCTTTAACCACTCGGGCATCTCTCCTTTTAACTTAGAAAAATATAATAAAGCTTTTTACAAAATTGTCAATCCTTCCTTTGTTTTTTGTCAAAAATCATAACAGCATTTTGTTTTAAATGGCGCCCATGCTGAGAATCGAACTCAGGACCCCAACCTTACCAAGGTTGTGCTCTACCACTGAGCCACATGGGCAGTGAGATATTTTAAAAATAAACTACAATTAAAAATTGTCAAGATTCAACAAAAAAGCCTAAAATTCAATCAGGAGCAAAATCTTCTCAAAAAGCAAGCCATAGCTTGATATAACAAGCTTTAACTAATATTCTATAAAAGAAATGAATTTATCCATTAAAAAACAACTTCAAAAAGTTTCTTACTGGAATGAGATAAAAAAAATCGTTGCAAAAATTTCTCAACATAATTTTTCAGTTTTAATTGTGGGAGGCTCTGTAAGAGATGCCCTTTTAAATAAACCCATTAAAGACATTGATCTGGCAACTTCCGCCACGCCTGAACAGATTGTTAAAATTTTTCCAAAATCTAATTCCAGCTTTTCAAAATATGGAACTGTGTTTATCCCTTTAAAAAATAAACATAAAGTGGAAATAACAACTTTCCGCCAAGACTCGCCTCGCACGGATGGCCGAAGGCCTCAATCTGTCCAATACAGCTCAATAAAGGAAGATGTCAAACGGAGAGACTTTACGATCAATGCCTTATTTTATGATTTAAAAACAGATAAAATCATTGATTTAGTCAACGGCGCTAAAGATCTGCAAAGTAAAAAAATCAGAACAGTTGGAAAGGCTGAAAAAAGATTTAAAGAAGATTCTTTAAGAATGATCAGAGCTTTGCGGTTAGCGCATCAACTGAATTTCAAATTAGACAAAGAGATACAGCAAGCCATTCTAAAGCTGAACAAAGACATCAGCGCTATATCTAAAGAGAGAGTTTTAGAAGAGTTAAGGAACATGTTTTATATAGGAAAAATAGGTTGCATTTTAAAAAGTTTAAATGATTGTGGCTTGTTTCATCAAATCTTTCCTCAGTTGAATTTAGAAAGAAAATATTTTAAGTTTTGGAAAAAAGATTTTTCTTTTTACCCTGATCCCGCTTTTTGCTGGGCGGCTGTGGGATTGCCCTTTTTTTACTCTCATACAAAAAAATTTGAAGTTTTTTTAAAAAGTTATCCTATAAAAACTGTTGTTATAAAAAATTCTCTTTTTTATTTAAAGTCGGCGCAAACCCTCATTGATTTAAAAAGCTCTTTTACAGAACAGCTTATGGCTTTTAATGGGAAAAAAAAGCAGGTCTATGAATTGACTCATAATTTTTTAGAGTCGGGCATCATGAAAAGTAAAGATTTGCAAAAATTAAAACGAAATTTAAAATTTATTTTGAAAGAATTTAAGAAAAGAGAAACAAAAAATCAACTTCCCTCAGCCCTAGTGAAAGGCGCTGATCTATTAAAACTATCCCCTGCCGTTCCAAAACAAAACTTTTCAAAAATACTCAAACAAGCTTTTATTTATCAAATGGAAAATCCTACATGGAATAAAAAAGAAATTCTAAAAAAGTTAGGCTATAAATAGCCGGCGCTGAAAAAGTCAGAGAAAAAGCTCTCTTATTCAAAATCTTGCAAATAAAGAGGGAAAAATTGAGTTCGGATTTGAATACAATGCGTCCGCTAGACGCTTTGTGGCAAACAGCCTGTCTGAAATTTGCCCTCTTTATTTGCAAGATTTTGAATGACAAAACCTCTTTTATTGCAAATATTATCTCTTTAAAAACACACAATTATAAATAAATTCAAGTAGTTATGACTCTTTCAGAACTGACTAAAGCCTGCTAGGAAAAGTTTTAATTTCGCCTTATAATGACCTGCTTACTGATTTTTAGAGCTAACCAAAAAGGGGGAATAGCGCTATTATAATCATTCTTCATCATAAAATAAGAATCCAGCTTGAAACATTAAACAACAGTCATGAAAGGCAGAGCTATTTTAAAGCTTAAGGAAACACACAAATTTTAAAAAGTAATATAAAGCTTTAATCTCTCTAAGGCTGTTTAGTCTGCCTTACCGTTGTAAAAGGTCTTCTTCATAATTGAAATAGACCATAGCCCCTCGTTTGGAACAACTGTGAACACTTAAGTATTTTGGTAAATTTTTACCAGTGTATTTTAGTGTCTCATTTACACATTTTTCCTTAAGTTCAGACTTTGCTGTGCTAAGTACTCCTGCTACCATTATATCTATTGTTTTTCCTTTTCTTCTATGTTGCCCTGTAATATACATACCATAATTTGAACATTTACAGTGAAAGACAGAGACCCCTTCGTTGGGACCTTGATAATGACTTAAAGTTCGAGTGGCAGGCTGTTCCTTTGCTGAGACTAAACCGCTTTTTGTTGTTTGACAGCCTATGCTTAACGATAAAATAAAAACTAACAGAATGTGTTTCATAATTTTACCTCCTAGAATAATTAACACTTTAACATAGCTGTTTTTGCTTTTTTTTTTTTTTTGATAATTGGACTTTAGACTGGATATTTGTCTTGAGTTCGCCCGTAAGAAAAAGTCAAAGAGTTAGAAGGGTTAATTTTATTGGGTTTTTTAAGTTTAAAAAAGATCAGGACATACTACATTTGTCTTTTTTCGTTCGTTTTTTTAAAAGGAAAAGCTGTATCAGGGAAAGTTTTTTTAAAAGCGGAATAAATCTGTTCAGCTTTTTTAGAAAGCTGTCTTGGAATAATATAAACTTTTCCATATAATCTAGAAATACAAAGTGAAAAAATTGATATTTCACTTTCCAGTTCCAGTGGTTGATTTTGTCTCTTCTATACCAACTAAACAGTCGATTCTAAAAAAGTTTTAAATGCTTGATTTTTGGTGATTTGTATTTTTTCAGATTTGACATTTAAAAAAAGCCGGAGGGATGGGCGGAAAAATAGAAAGGTTTAGCCTATAAAGTTTAATTTCCTGCAAATTTTTTTCTCGCCGATCCATACAGTTTCCAGTGATTTTATACCGATCGTATTTGAATTTTCAGGTTCCGACTAGACTCCCGCTTTCGCGGGAGCGACAAAAGGGTGAAAAACTCAAACAAGATCAGTATAAATGCTTAAGACTTTTTCAGCGCCGGCTAAATAAGGTAAAACAGCGCTGCAAGTGTTTGTAGTCAATTTCTATCATAAAATGAAAAATCCAGCTTGAAATATCAAACAATATCCTATCAAATAACAGTTATGAAAAGCCGCGCGGTTTTAGAAATCAATTTAAAGCTTTTAAAAAAAAATGCGCAAACTTTAAAAAGCATAAAGCCTCAATCTTTTTTCTGCCCTATGCTTAAAGCTGACGCTTATGGGCATGGCGCTATTCCTATCGCAAAAGCTTTATGGGATATAGGGGTGAAACAAGTAGGAGTTTTAAATATTGATGAAGCTTGGCCTATTAGAAAGGCGCTGGCTCAAATGGATATTTTAATTTTTTCCCCTTTAATTCATAAAGAAGATTTATCTTGGATAGTAAAAGAAAATTTGACTGTCGTTTGCAGTCATTGGATGGGTCTTCAAAATCTGGCCAAACTTCAGAAAAAAACTCGTATCCATTTAAAGTTTGATACTGGTTTTTCAAGATTAGGTTTTAATTTGAATTCTGTCTCAAAAATTCTTGATTTTTTAAAACAGAACCCTCAACTGAGGTTAGAG
>JAPPIY010000034.1 GCA_026914095.1 Oligoflexia bacterium | reverse complement strand
GAAAAAGCCACAAAGCCTTGAAATTTGGCGAGTCAAGTATATAATTCCCAAAAAATGACATTTAAAGAATCTCAAGAAGTATCTCAAAAGAGGTGTGGGCAGGTGCTGAAGAGTTTAAAAGGGCTATGGATACACCCCTGCTCACAGGTGGGTTATGGGGTAAAGAGGAGAAAAGTGAATTTTTGTATTTCTGCCCACCCTCTCAGCTTTGAATTTAAAAGGATTTATGGAGTTTGGGGATTTAAAGAAACTGGGGAAACATCCTCTCTGAATCTGACCACTCTCACTCATCATTTCGCAAGAGTGGTCAGATTCAGAGAGGATGTAAGTGTAGTTAAGTGAGTAAGTAGTAAAGTTAAAGTGAGTGAAGGAGAGGGTAAGGTTTAAATTTAGGAGAGGGTGATGATTTTTGTCAGGCTGTGAAAGGTTGGGTTGCTAGGTGTGGAGTTTGTTTATTTTTGGAATTTGTTATTTTATTTTTTAGGAGTGGAGTTTTGTTTGTGTGTGAAGTGGTTATAACAATTTTTATTGAACACAGTTTTTTTTTCCGCTTTTTGTTTGTTCCTGTTTGGAAAGCGAGGGAAAGGAGTTGGAGGCGGGGGAGCTTTCACAGTCTGACAAAAATCATCAAGAGGAAAAGAAGGCCATTTTTTTATTTGGTTCCCGTTTATGTGGGAAGGACGAGATTAAGGAGGTGATAAAATTATAGGAATAACAAAATAAAGAAACAATAAAGCATAACCATATTAAGTAAGAAATAAAATAAAATAAAAAATTAAAGAGGTTCAAAAAGTAAGCGGGTCTTTGAGCCTTAAGACAGAAGGGGGATATATGAGAACAACCAAAAAAGAAAAAGGAAGCGCAAATAAAAACAAAATCCAAAAAGATAAAAATCAACTGGAGCTGAGCTTGCAGGTCAAAGAATCTACTAAGTGGGTTCAATCTCTACAGGTTAATCAGTTTGCCCAAGCTGTCAGTCCTGTTCAATCTATCCAAAAACCTAATCTGATTACTCATCCTAAAAACTCTGAAAAATCCAGTAAGGCAAAGCAAAATACCGACTTGTCAAAAAAAGAAAAAAGGATTAAATTAAAAGCTCTTTCTTTGGAGGGAGCAGAGACAGAGAAAAACACTCTGAAACAAGCTCCTCCAAATAGGCATAGTTCAAAGGAAGAAAAGCTCTTTGACAACCGAATACATTTGATAACAGTAGAGGAATTAGCGGTTATCTTTAGATTAGCTCCTCAGACCATCCGTAACTGGGTGGCTCAAGGGAAACTTCCTTATGTCAAAATTGGCAAGAGGAACTGGTTTCTTAAAGGGAGTGTTCAGGAGTGGTTAAACCGAAAGGAGAAACCACAATGGCAATAATCAAAAGAAGATACCAAACAAAAAAACAACAAAAACCAGTCACCTTTTATCAAGCGGAAGTTTTTATAAAAGGCGTGCGTATAGCTGTAAAAAACTTCTCTACAAAAAGAGAAGCTATTTTATGGCATGAAGAACAACGATACAAATTTTCTTCCAGTCCAACAAGTCTTAAGGACAGAATGAGATTTAAAGACTGTGTAGATGAATTTTGTAAAGATGTTAAGACACGAATAAAGAAATCCACTTTTCAAAAATACGAATGTCAGTTGACCTATTTATATTCCAGTCCCTTGGCAAATGTGAAAATGTCTGAACTTAAGGGAGTGAAAATTGTTGAGTGGCTTAACTGGCTAAAGAAGCATCCTACAGCAAAAAACAAGGGCAGAAAAAGTTTTATTCATGAGTTAAAACTTTTGAGCAATGTTTTAAACTGGTATAGGAATTTTCTCAATGAGGATTTTAATGTTCCTATCACTAAGAAGCATAAGCAGATGTGTGTTTTTAAGCAGAATAAACCCCGAAGGCCGGATTATTATATTCAGCCAAAAGATACAGAAGCCTGGGTGAAATGGCTTAAAGAGCACAGAAGCAATCCCGTTTATTGGAGACTTGCTGTTTTTATGCTTTCCACAGGTGTTCGTGTGAGTGAAGCTTGTGGGCTAAAATGGGAAGAGATTAACCTAGAGGAAAACATAGCCAGAATTATAAGGCGAGTTCGCTGGGATCACTTCACCAGATGGCCAGAGATTGAAGATGTAACAAAAACAGATCAGTCCAGCCGTTTGATTATGTTTCCTGAGAAGTTAAAAAATGTTCTTAGGGAAATGAAAGAAGAAGATAAAAGCGATTTTGTTTTTACAGACAGCAAAGGTGAGTTATTAAAATACAATGCTGTTCAGTCCGCTTTCAATGCCGGCTTTACAGCCTTAAACTTGCCTTGGCGTTCTACTCATATTTGCCGTCATACTTTTGCAACAGTGGCTTTGATGACGACAAAAAACCTTTCTGCTGTTCAGGCAAGTCTTGGACATACAGAGATAAGAATGACTCAGAAGTATGCAAAGACAGTTGCTCTTTTGAGTCCAGAGACAGGAGAAAAAACTTTCTCCACTCTCTTTAAAGATAATCAATTATTCCAGAGGAGTAATTGATAAATTCCAAATAAACAACCTGCTTATTGTTAGAGTTATGACTTGAGAATTTTTGAGAAAACTCCCGTCAAAATCCCGTCAAAAAATGTTTTTAAGCGAGAAACCTTAGTAAAATCAATACTTAATAAAAAAGATGGCGTTCCCTACGGGATTCGAACCCGTGTTTTCACCGTGAAAGGGTGGTGTCCTAGGCCAACTAGACGAAGGGAACCTATGGTGACCTGCCTAGGACTCGAACCTAGGACCCTCTCCTTAAAAGGGAGATGCTCTACCAGCTGAGCTAGCAGGTCACTTTATCGGCCTCTTATTTTTCACTAATAAGGCTTTTTGTCAAGAAATGTATTGCGGCTTAACAGCTCATCAGGTGAAAGGGGGGTAACATTTCCTTGAAATGACTTTGATGTTTTTAGATAAAATCAGTCTGGGAGACTGATTTGTCAAACATTTTTTCCAAATAGCGGGAATTATATACTTGATTTTCCAAATTTTAAGACTTTATGGCTTTTTTTTCTAAAAAGCCTAATCCGCGAAAAATAAATAAAAAGTTTTATTTTTTTGAATTAAAAGCTTGACATACATGATGGGGGGTAACCTACTAAAAGTTTTTAAAACAAGAAGGCAATTATGTTCATTAGGTTCTTTATTTTGCTTTTATTTGGATGTTTGATTTCTTCTTGTGATGGCGTAGACGCAAATTCTAACAGTGGTGATATTTCCAAAGATGAAAAGTAGAGCGCAAAATGATGAGGAAACTCAAACCATGTGGTTTTTGCATTTGCCTTGAAATCATTTCTTTACAATTATGGAATAGTATTCCATAATTGTAAAGAACAAAATTAAAAAACAGGCTTTTTTAGGAATTATAGACTTGACTCTGCTTTATTCTTTTATTCTTTTATTTTTTTAGAACTATTTCTATTTAGTTTTAATATTTTGTCTTTATTTATTTCCCGTATAAACTGCTCAAAACCTTTTTACTCCCTTAGTTTGAGAGTTCTTTAAGCTTGGTCATGTCTATAATTCCCGCTTTTTTTTCATCTTCAGAAATTATTTAATTTTTCTTTATTTAACTATGTTTTCGAGGAGAAACAATGACTTGAAAATACTGTCTTGTTTTTAGGCAAAATCAGTCTGGCAGACTGATTTTTGAGTCATAGGCTTTATAAAAGTGTTAATCTAAAAAAAAACGGTGAGTAAAAAACCTATCTGCTAAAAAAAGCTTGGCAGATTTGTTGCTTTTTCAGGGAATATTCTACAGCGCCATTACTGTTTTTTGATTTATAGTTTAAAAAAGGAAGCTCTTTTATTTATTTGACTTTTTTAAGATCGCGGTAAAAATTCTCATGAGTTCCAAAAGCTAATAGAACTAAAGTTTTATTTTTAGCATTGTATGTATAGGCTAATAATATAAGCTGGCTAAGCATTTTAAATTTATAGACTTGGACTTCTGCTAGATCTCCTTTTTTTATTGAGCCAAGAGCTGGGTTTTTTGTAATTTTCTGTATCGCTTTATCTAAGATCTTTTTTTGATTTTTATGTAGTTTTTTAAATGACTTGTAGAAAAGATTGGTTTGAAAAACTTTCACTTTTTACTAAACTTATAGGGGGTTGTTTTCTGATCATTCATTTCTTGTTTGGCCAGTAAAATATCTTTTATAAAACTGTAGGGCAAATCGGGATTTTCCTCTGCGATCTTGCCAATTCGCGACCAATATTCTATTTGTTTAGGAACGGATCGGCTAAAAGTATCAGCATAACGGCGCGCTTCAGATATAAGCTTATCGGAAAGTTTAATTGTAGCCATGCTTTTACAATATATCAAAATAGGTAAAAAAGCAACTTTTTAAAGTAAAAAGCGACTTTATATTTCATTTGCTTTTGAATTTTAGACTTTTATCTGTATTTTGTTAAGTGATCTATTACACTATAGGTA
>JAPPIY010000119.1 GCA_026914095.1 Oligoflexia bacterium | reverse complement strand
CCCATTAACTGACCGTCTGATCGTTTTTCTCTAAACATGGTTGCTAAACTGCATTCTGTAAATTTAGTGCTCATTCCAAAAAAACCCATCACTAACATCCAAAAAACAGCGCCTGGCCCCCCCACAGAAATAGCTATAGCCACTCCTGCAATATTCCCCAAGCCAACTGTGGCTGAAAGAGCGGTTGTCAAAGCCTTAAAATGAGATATTTCCCCTGCTTTGTTTTTTCCTCTATCTAAGGAGCCTGAAGTTAAAACAACCGCATGACGAAACAGGCGAATATTTATAAAACCCATTTTGAAAGTGAAAAAAACCGAGGCGCAAAAAACAGCAAATACCACTAAAGGAGCTTCAACATTTTCTACAAAAAATAAAACATCAAAGAAGAAAAATTGAGCTAAAAAACCACTGATCGCTGTAAAAAAGTTATTTATTGCTTCTGTCATAAAATTATTATTCTACTAACATTTCAAAATAGAAAACTCTTTGCCAAACCAAAAAAATTGATCCGAGCCTGCCGGCAAAGTGCAGTTAATTCTCTGCCTTAAACCATTTATAAAGGGCTGATTGAGTAAAATATCCGCTTGATTTTGACTCTTCATTTTAACAACAGCTGATCCATTGCTTGAAAAGCAATTTAAGCCATTTAAAGCTAAGTGGGAGCTATTTAAAGAAAATTTTTGTATTTTACGGCTGGCGCAAAAAGCGAGATTTTGAGGGGAAAAGCTTTGAACAGGAAGATGACGGCTCAGCATTTTATAGCGAAACAAGTCATTGACTTTTCCATAATTCATATTCAAAGCAAAACGAGGCAAAGCAAATAAGGGGGAGGAACAGCCTGCCGGTCCCGACTGAGTGGTGAAAGCCGCTAAAAACTTAAAATTACGGCCTTCAATATTCCAGCGGTAATTTCTAACTTCATTGATAAACTCTGTGTGGGTTTCTCCGTAAGGATAAGCAAAATATTTGGGCCAATGATTTGTCTCTTGATAAATTCGAAGGACAGAAGTTTTAATATCCTGCGATCTTTGATTGGAGTTGAACTCTCTAATCATATAAGCATGGGCATGGCTATGAGCTTCCAGATTCACTAAATCCGATTGAGCGATATCTCTCAACTGATTCCAGCTCATATAATCTTTTATGTTTTGGTCAACCGCTTTTGTATTAACAAAGACAGTATAAGGCGCTTTATACTTTAAAAAGAGAGGATGGGCAATTTCATAAGCTGAGCGATAGGCGTCATCCACAGTGATAGCTAAAGTTCTTGGAGGAAGACTGACACCTCTTTCAACAGCCTTTACCACCGCTTCTAAAGGAACAATATTAAAGCCATTAGAGTGAAAAAAATTCAGATGTTGTTGCAGTAAGTCTTTTGTAACACTGGTGCTGTTGTATTTTCCGTCAAAACGATGATACATCACAACAACAGCTCCATTTTGACTGGCTGAACAGCTTGAACTCAGTCCTCTAAAATTTTTCATTGATTCTTTTTTAGATAATTGATTTTGTGAGACTTTATCAAACAACTGACACTGCAAAACAACAGCGCTAAATAGCATTAAAATAGAAAAAATAATATTTCGTTTTTTTATTTTAAACACACTGTATTCCTAGCTCCGTTGATCCTTAATCCTTATTTCTATATGTTCAAATTATAGAAATCATAATAAATTGTCTAGCGCTTAGCTGTCAAAGCAGACCCTTCCAAACAAGCTGTAGACACCATCTCGCAAATTTCTGCATCAATCATAGACTGAATTTCAGCCACATAATTTGGATTTTCCGCATAAAAATCAACAGCATTAGAAAGATGAGCCGCTTTTTTACAGCTATCCCAATCTGAATTATCATATATATCTTTTCTCGCCTCCCTATATTTACTATAACCTGACAAATGACTTCCATTAAATCTGGAAAAATATTCATAAATAGACCCTCTGTAATTATCAAATTTTAAAAGGCATCTGCTCGGAGCTTTTTTAGCTGGACGGCAATGGGGATAGTTAGACATAGTGCTGGGATTTCTAAATTTAACCTGCAAACCCAAAATATTAGACTCCTCCTTAGCCAAACTGGAGTTCCCCCAATCTGATTCTAAAACAGACTGTGTTAAAACTAAAGGCGCGGGGATAGGACGCGCCTTTAAAGAAATCTCATCCCGGCAAGCCTTGTCTTCAAGGCTTGATTTTTGAGCTTTACTAGATTTAACAAAAAAACAATGAGTAGGGTTTCCAAACTCTTTTATATACAATTTAGCTAGCTGGCTTATTTGTCTTTTAGTCTCCTCAGGAGGCTGAAAGCGTGTGGCGGAAACAAAATATTCCTTCCAGTTTTTATCTCTTAACAGCCGGTATTTTATCAACAGCTCTGTCATTCTAAGATGATCTGCCTCTGTTCTTTGATCATTGTTATCTAAATAGCTTAACATAAATTTTTGATCTTCCATGACCTCTTTATTTTGTTCTGAAATATAATTATCCACTTGGCACAAAAATTTCTTTTTATAAGGATCTACGAGAGCTTGAACAGCCTCTTCTGAATTTAAAATTTCAAATAAATTTAAGACATCAGATGGAGATTGATAAGTGTTGCAATCTGCCTGAGCTTTAAGAGCTTGAATTGTTTTTTTAGAGTCAATAAATTTTTGAGTCTGACTAGTGTCCCAAACTTCAGTGGGATCGGCATAAGCTATGGAATAAAAAAACAAAAAGAATACCACTCTTTTAAGATACTGTAAAAAAATGAAATATTAAGTGATACCTCTTACAAACAAGTCCATTGGCTAGGCTATGTTGTCAATTCAACAAATATTGTTTGAATTTTTCAGCTCTCCCTACAATATTAAAAAAGCGGTAAGTATTCCAAGTGAAGAATCTTCACAAAAGCTATGAAAACAAGGTCAATGAGGTTTTTTCCTCATCCGCGCGTGGCGCAAATACCCAATCGGTTCTGAAAAAATCTTATACTGATTTCTGTTTGAAAATTCAGGTTGCAACTAGATTCCCGCCCCCGCTTTCGCGAGGACAGGCTTTCGCGAGGGCAAGCTTACGCGGGAATGACTGATACTGGGAATTATAGGCCTAACTCCCTAAAAAGAGCCTTCATCTGAAGGCTCCTTTTTTATGTAAAAGTCACTTGTTTTTATAACTATAAAGTCGTTTTTAAAGGGAAATCTCTAAGGTAGCTGCTGCCTACATGGGGATTTATCCAAGGGTTTGTTCGGCAAGATAAATTGCCTTCCCGGACGATACGAAGATAAATAGGAGCCACCTGATCATCTCTAAAGTATTTTCTATTATGGCCACTGCCCTTGCTTGCTATAAAGTCCTCTAGTATAAACTGACGTCTTAACTTACTTGATACAGGAAAGTCACACTTTGAATATCTCTCGTTTAACGATATAGCCGGCCAATTTGCTGTTCTAGTTCTCAAATCTTCAGCACATTTAGGCCTTGTGTCTCTTATTTGGATTCTTCTAGGAGACTGCCAATCACCAAGCGAGTTCTCCCATGAATATATCTGACTAATAGCAGTAAAATCCCCGGGAAGAGTGATACTCCCGTCTGAGATTTTCTTTTGGAAATCAATTAAGATTTCAGACATGTGAGCCATATGGCTTGTTTTTGTAGGAAGAGTTATCCTAGCCCATATACAATAATAGTTTTTGCGGTTTAGTCGGAAGAGCGCGCTCCATGTATCCCCCCCCTGACCCATAACGACCCGGTTAACTTTAGGGTAACCGGCATTGCTGGGAGAGATGGATTTTTCCCCATTGTCGTAAGCGATAAGATCAATTGTTGTTACGGGAGCTGTCTCTGGATTCTCTTTAAATTTTTTAGTCTTTCCATTTGCGGTTAGAACATTTATAAACAAATCCAAGCCTTGAAATGTTATACACTTGCCGGGATACTTTCTTTCCGCTCTTCCAAGGCATTTTATTCTATTTGTATCAGAGAAATTTGGATACTTTTCTTGGCATCTGGTTCTGTCAGCGCTTAACGCCTCTAACGCCTGCTGACAGAACGGCTGGTCAGAAGCGCGGTATTCAGGCAGGTAAACATGAAAAGGGATGGTGATGTTATACACTGACTTATATTGATAGTGGTTGAGTTGTGTGATTTTTAAATTGAATTTGTTTTTCCCTAAATCTATAACAGGGCGGTATTTGCCTGTATAGTCTATATAGGCCCCCGCAAAGCTCGCTATAAGCCAGCTGGATAAAATTAAGGTTATTTTTGTCATGATAGACCTCCTTTGTTTTGTTGGTTAAAGAGAGTGAAATAGAAGAAGAGTTTAAATGGGTGGAAAGAGAGGGGACAATGAGGTTTGGCCTTAATTTTAGAGAAGGCAAGAAGCTCAAAGCTAAGGAGTTTAATAAGAGGAGCTAAAAAAAGAGGAGAGTTTAGAGTCGGGAGTTTCAGTTGAGTTTTGTAAAAAGAGGAGGTGTTTTTAGAGTGAGAGGG
>JAPPIY010000242.1 GCA_026914095.1 Oligoflexia bacterium | reverse complement strand
TTTATTATTTTTCCCTAAATCCAATCGGATGACAGGAGTGAAAACATTTTTAAAAATACGGTTGAGATAGATGATTTTTTTAATTTGAGCGATTTTTAAGATAATTTCTCTTATGTCTTTATGGGTTCGGACATTTAAGATGGATTCGGGTAAAATAAATGAAACTACACCAGAAGGGCGAAGCCAGCTAAGACTTTTTGTAAGAAAATAAGAAAAAGACTCAAAAGAAGTGATTTGAGGATAGAGGTTTTTGAGCCTTTTTATTTCTGCTTTTGAAAAATGCGCTCCCCAAGGCGGATTTGTAGCTATAACATCAAAATTTTTTATATCTTTGTAATCATGAAAGCTAAACAAGTCATCGTTGCCAATATCAAAAAGAGTATTTTTATAAAAGATATTTGGCGCAAAATCTTTATTTTTGAATCTCATCAGAATGTTAATTCTGGCAATTCGGACTGCTGTTTTATCATAATCGATACCATAGATGTTTAATGGATTTTCTACAATATCAGCAAAAGCCAACAAAAATTGACCAGTTCCACAACAAGGATCTAAAACTTTTGAGTCTTTTTTTACATAGTTTTTTACTATATCATTCACTATATTTGAGGGTGTGTAATAAGAACCGCTTTGAGATTTTTTCCCTTCAAATAAGAGGGATTGATAAAATATACCTAAAATATCTTTTTGTTCTGGAAGCTTACAATCTAATAAAAAAGAAAAATGTGGTTTAATATTTTCATTTCTCAAATCTAAAACCCATGAATTTATCTCTTCTTGAATTTGTTTATTTGTAAAAAGTAATTCTTTATCTTTTTTAATATCTTGAAAATTTATTGTTAGTAATATTTTTTCTTTTTTTAAAAGATTGAGACTGAGTAGGAAAAGAGCAGTTGTTGTTTTTATATTGTTTTTTTGTATAAAATTAATAACATGGTTAAATTCATCAAGGTTGTTTTGTGTTTTGATATGTTCTTCAGGGATAAATGTTCGTTTAGCTTTTATTTTATTGGCTCGTTTGTTTAATTTTTCCAATTCCCCACTTAAAAGTTTTGATTTAATCTTTTCAATATCAGTTCTATAAAAAAAGTGATTGTTATTTTTATTATATGTGGGAAGCTGTCCGCTCTTAATCCAATTACGAACAGTTGCTGTGGAAATCCCTAATATATCAGCTACGCTTTCTATATTTAAAATTTCCTTATGGGTATCAACTATAAAATCAGGGGTATTATTGACCATTAGTTTTAACTCTCTGCATTATTAAAAATTACTTTATAAGTAATAGACTTTTACACTTTACAAGATTTTTCAAGTGAAATTCAACATCAAAAAGATCCTCTTCCGAACAGCCCCTCTTTAATAATGCCAGGGGCATAAGGCAAGTTAATAATCTATTTTATTTTTTTTAATCTCTTTTAGTAGCTCTTTATAATTTATTTTATATTTTTAACCAGTTCTGAAATATAATCTTCCAGACGGACAGGACATTTCCCAGTTCTCATCCAATCCTCATTGTCTTGGTTAAAAGTTTTATCTTGAAGTCTTTTATAAAGGATTTCATTTCTTATTTTTAAATTTCTATTTTCTGTTTCTAAATCTTCTGTCCTTTTACCCATTCTTTTTAATGGAAGACTTAATTTAAAATAGAAATAGACCTGAAATACTATTATAAATAATAAAACCAAACCAAAAGGCAATTTCCCAAGTTCCCGAAAAAAGATTTCCCAAAATGTATCCATTTCAAAACTTATCGGCTGTCTGTCTTCCAGTTTTTAGCCTTAAAAGACACAGCTAAAGCATACACTATATGATTTTATATTGAAATAAAAAAAACCTGTCGCTCAAGCTCCACCAACCCGAAGGCCGTAACTGGTGGTATGCTTCATTTATCGTATAAAATGACCATTAATTCAAGGAAAAAACACAAATGTTGTTTTATTGATGTTTTATTCTTGATTTTTTTCAAAAAGTATCGATACTTAACAGTTACATCCCCACTTGTTTCGGTGAGTGGGTGCAAGGCGACCTTATGGTCGCTTTCGTTTTTCTGATTTTTTTATATTAGAAAGGTTTATTAAAAAGTATTCAGCTACCAATTTTAATCAGTTAATTCTCTGAATCAAAAAATAGATTTGTATTATGAAAAGTCCGAGTAGTAAAGATTTAATTTTCTCGTTTAAAGACCAAGTAAATACTCTTGATATGCCAAGACCTCACTTAGTTATTTTAGGGGCAGGAGCTACAAAAGCGGCTTTACCAAACGGAGATAAAAATAAGAAATCTGTTCCATTAATGTGTGATTTGATAACTACATTAAAGCTTAATACTTTGTTAAAAAAGCATGGTGTTTCAAATGAACAAAAAGATTTTGAAGATTTTTACAGTTCAATATATGAAACAAAGCCAACACTTGCCTCAGAAGTCGAAGATAAGATTTATACTTATTTTTCTTCATTTAAAATACCTGATGAATTGACATTATATGATTATCTGATTCTCTTTCTTAGAGAAAAAGATTGTATAGCAACTTTTAATTGGGACCCAATTTTAAATCAGGCTATTGAAAGAAATATTCCGTTTTTGTATGATTACAGGCTTAAACCTCCTAAAATAATTTATTTGCATGGAAATGTAGCAATAGGTCATTGCCCAAATAAATGTACCACGGGGCCTCTAGAACATGTATGTAGTAAGTGTAATACAAAATATGTTAAATCTCAATTATTATATCCTATATCTAAAAAAAATTATACCATAAATTCGTTTGTTGAAATCCAATGGAAGCGGGTAGTACATGAATTAAAACATGCATATCTTTTTACAATTTTTGGTTACTCAGCTCCCTCTTCAGATCAAGAAGCCATGAAACTATTTAAAGAAGGTTGGGGTAATGGACAAGAAAGAAAGTTTGAAGAAATAGAGTTTATAAATATAGAGGATGAAGATATTTATATAGAAAGTTGGAAAGATTTTATTCATACACATCATTATCAGTATAAGAGTAATTTTTTTGATTCTATAATAGCAAAATATCCAAGACGGTCTTGTGAATGCCTATTTAAACAACTAATGGAGTGTAGATTTTTAAAGGAAAATAAAATTCCAAAAACGAAGAAGATATATGATTTTTTAAATCCACTTATGTGTAAGGAGGCTGATATGACAAGAATCAAAATTGAGGTCAAAAGACAAAAAGATGGAAAAATATTAGAAACCATGGAAAAAGTAATAGGAGGTAAAAGTGGAGTGTATTTGTTGTACGCAAAACCTAATGAACATTTTGTTAATGACAAAGGATATTATGAGATAGAAAAGGGAGATTTTGTAGATATTGCCTTTAATTCTGCTACTATAAATATTGATATCACTTATAGAGGTCCAAAAGATGATGATCCTTGGTCGATGCCACGAGTACCTATTAAATCTAACGGAGAATGTACATATAGATTAATTTTAGTACCGAACATGGTATTTAGTATTAGTTTAGATGAAGATGGCTGGGATAATCGATTCTTAGGAACTTTCTGGTCTTCTTCTGATGTGAAAAAATAAATTTTGAACTTCCTATAAAAACAGTAATCACAAAGTTCAAGAAACAAATCATTCTTCTTGTTCCCGGTGCTTATATTTCAAAAGAACTTAAGTCAGTTATAGAACAGTCTGAACAGTTATCTTCTGATAGGTCTTTTTATCAACACATAAAAGAATCAGATTTGAGAAAAAGTCAATTTCCTGATATGGTCAATGGAGTTTTTAAACCAAATTTTTAATTTTAACAAGAATCATCCTCATTTATCCCATTTTTTTCTAATTTAGTTTTATTTTTTGTTTAAGCAAGCCGATAAGTTTCATATCATGACAAAAGCTGAGAGTATTTTCCATCATCAAAATCTAAAAATGATCAGATTAGTAAGTTTATCATTCATAATTTATTCTCTTTTATCAGGTTGCATAAATTTAAATTCTTATGAAAGATTTTATCATTCTTACTTGCCAAAAGAGGAATCAAAAAGATCAAAATGGATTGAAAAAAATAACCCTATTTTCTTAAAAGAAGGAGAAGAACCAAAGGTATATACAGTTTCAAATATACCTCAAGCTTTAATAGAATATCAATCAGCTTATTACACAGTGGTTGGATACTCTGGTTTTACTGGATCCCTTGCTTCTAACCATCAATTAATAGAATTTGCAAAAAAATTAAGAGCTACTGTTGTCTTAAAAACAAGCAATTACGAAAACTCTTCTGTAGTAGGCGGTGGTGGCTATATTTCAGATGGAACTGGTTATTTAGATAGCACTTATACAGTTCATAGATACAATCAGTTCGCCTATTTTTTAGTCAAAGTAAAACTCAAAAAGAAACCTCATGTTGGTATATCCTTCGACACTTTAAGAGAAGCAGAGAGAAAAAAATATGAAACTAATACAGGAGTTATAGTAAGAATAGTTTATCAAAATACTCC
>JAPPIY010000080.1 GCA_026914095.1 Oligoflexia bacterium | reverse complement strand
CGACAGTTTGCAGGCTTTGGAACAGCAGTTTATACGAATCGGATTTGAAGTTACGGGAATTATATACGACTTCCTATACGGACTTTAAAACTAAGAAAATAAAAGAGTTTATCTAGTTAAAAACAAAAAAAAGCTTAAAAAACAGGATAAGGCAAAGAACAATGGGAATCTAAGTATATAATATGTATGATTTTATCCTGATCAAATTCTCAAAAAAGTTCAGACTGAACAAAAAGCTCTATTGTCATCTTTAAAAAGATAACAGCTACAGCTATCCTCAGTAAAAATTTTCTCAACTTTATATTTTTTTGTTTCACATTGATAAAATACCCCATCAACAAGCCTGCAAAAGCGGGAAACAATAACAGAAAATAAATAAACAAACCGTCAGAAGAGCCCATAAAAAAAAGATCGGTTTGACTTAACTGCCCTAACAAAGAAAAAACAGATACAAAAAGCATAATACAAGAAACAAGAGCCGGTATGTTTCGGACAGGGAGGCTTTCCGATTCATGAAGAAAAGGACTCAAAATCATTCCTCCCCCCAAGCCAGTCAGACCCGAACAAACTCCCATAAGAGAGCTAAAAAGATAAAAGCCTTTTCTTTTTTTTAAAACCGGCTTATGAGTTAAAAGCCAAGGCAGAGAGAGTATAACAGCTAAAAAAAGCCAAAGGATAAAGCGGATTTGCAAAGAGCTGAGATGACTTACAAGCGCTCCAGACAAAAAAGCAAAAGATAAAGCCAATAGACTGGCCTTTATAAGCCGATCCCATAAAATCAGCTTTTGAAGGGCAAAAGACGCGCTATTTATAAAAGAAATGGTAACTATCAACAAAAGAGACACCTGCAAAGAGGTAAAAGCGGATAAGCCTGACAAAAAAGGCAGAAAGGGAACAATAAATAGGCTCCCGCCCACTCCCAGCCAAGCCGAACACAAACCAGAAATCAGCCCTAAAAAAGCAAGAGCTATAAAATCAAAGCTGATCCGGCTCTCCTTGAGATTCTTCCTTCGTGGTATCTTTCATATAAGAAATGTCTTTCAGCTCAGTTAAATGTTTTTCATACTCTTTTTTTGTGATGCGCTTTTGCCTTAAGTTCCAGTTGATCATTCGTTTGTCATATTTTAATTTTTTTAAGCTCTCTGCTAATTCTGACATAAAAACCTCCTATTGTTTAATGTGAAAAAATTATACCAATTCTATTGGAATTGTAAGTCTACCCCTATAGCTACTATTCGTCAAAAACTTTAAGATGAGAGGCTTAAAAGCTAGGACATGCGTTTTGCCACAAAGCAACCTCTAGTTGCCTAGTGGTCAAAGCTGAACCCGTTTTAAGCCTCTCATCTTAAAGTTTTTGAAAAAAGAATTTAAAAAGTCCAAACAGGATCGGTATATATTCTTTTTTATCAATGATAAACATCTTCTTTATTATCATCATTTTTTAAAATTTTCAAATGGACAGGCCCTTTTTTCCATCTGCGGATTTTCAAGTTTTGCATTTTTTTCCAGCCTTGTAAAAAAACAAAACCAGTCAAAAATCCTGCCAAATGCGCCAAGTGACTAACAGCGCTCCCCACTCCGCTATTAATAAGGCTTACAAATTCTATCCCGCCAATCAATAGAGTGAAATGAAGAGCCTTCATAGGAAAGATCATCATAAATAAAATAACTCTCTCCCTAAAAATCAAACCATAAGCAAACAAAACCCCAAAGATAGCGCCTGAAGCTCCCACCATAGGAACTGAAAAAACAAGAGGACTCAAATTAAAAAAAGAAAAGCCAATAAACAAAGATAACAGATAAATACAGCCAGCGCCCAGCCCGCAAACCAAATAATAGGTTAGAAAAAAACGAGACCCCCAAAGCCTTTCCAACTCCGATCCAAACATCCAAAGGGCAAACATATTAAACAGAATATGAAAAACACCCTTGGCATGAACAAACATATAGGTAAAAACCTGCCAGAGCCAAAAATCTTGAAACACCCGATTGGGAGTTAAGCCTAAAAAATAAAACACATAGTTTTTTTCAAAAAAAAGACCTTGCAGAACAACAACCAAGCCAAACCAAATAGAAAAATTAACTATCAAAATCGCTTTAACAACAGAAGAGATGTTAAAATTATAAATCTGGGAAACATATCTCATTTAGTAAGGTCTTATATAAGACGGCAAAATATAAAGAATTTGCCCTGACAGCTTGTCAAATTGACTGATTTTTGGAAACAACTTTGATAAAAAGGGGGTTTTAGCAGAAAGACTCTCAAAAAACTTTTCATAAGGGGTTTTCGCCCCGGGATCAAACAAGTCCGGATCAGAGCCTAAACCTGTTTTCTCACCTATCTCGCGAATAGCTTGATTGAAAGTTCCCAAGGAATCCGCTAAGCCAAATTCCAAAGCGTCAGCGCCTGAAAAAATTCTGCCATCGGCAAACTCCTCCACTTCTTTTACCTCCATTTTTCTGCCTTCAACAATAGATGATTTAAACTGCTCCAAAGTATTTTCCATAAGCTTTTCAAAAAGCTCTCTTTCCCTTAAAGTCATTTGTCTTAAGGGACTGCCGCTGTCTTTAAATTCACCCGCCTTTAGGTTATACACCTCCATTTTAGCCCAGCGAATCAGCTCCGCCATATTGCTAAACTGCATCAAAACCCCAATAGAGCCAAAGAGAGTTCCAGGGCTGACAAAAATTTTATTAGCCGAAACAATAGAATAAACAGCTCCACTGGCTACTAAATCCCCACCACTCACATACACCGGTTTTTTATAAAGTTTTTTAATCTCAAGAATAGTAGAGTTAATCTCTTGGCTGGCGCCCACAGTTCCTCCGGGACTGTTCACCCGTATTAAAATACCTTTAATTCTATCTTTGCCCGCATACTTTCTCACATCTTCCATAAACTGTTCAGAAAGCTCACTTGTTATGATGCCTTCTATTCTTAAAAGAAGAATAGAGTTTTGCTTGATAGCTTTTTCCTTTGACTGTATTTGATTCAAATCCAAACAAGCTGTTAGAGAAAAACACAGTATAAAACAAAAAATTAGTTTTTTCTTCATTTTTAAGACTCCTCTTTTTCTTCTGAATTGTTATTATCAGGCGCTGTAGGCTTTTTCTCCTCTGAAGAATCATCGGAAGAGCCGCTGGTTAATTTCATAGACTTTTTTAAAGCCTTAGCAAAAAAGTTTTCCATAACTCGGGGTTTTGCCTGCGCTGAAGATTCTTTAGAAGAGCCTGTAGAAATATCTGAAGACGATTCCACTAAACGAATGCTTAAACCTATTTTTTTAGCTGATTTATCAATATTTAAAATTTCTGCTGTGACTTTATCCCCCACCTTTACAACATCCTCTACTTTATTCACTCTCTTTTTACTCAATTCACTGATATGAATTAAACCCTCAATATTCTCCTCTACTTGAACGAAAGCCCCAAAATCAACAGTTCTGATAACTTCCACTTTATGCCGAGAGCCTACAGGATACTTCTCTTCCAATAGAGACCAAGGATTTTCTTGAGTCTGCTTGATGCCCAAACTGAATCTCTCATTAGAAACATCAATATCTAAAACTTTTGCTTTAACCCTGTCTCCCGCTTTATATTTTTCAGCCGGCTTAATATTTCCTGCCCAAGACAGATCAACAGCCCGAATAAGGCCATCAACTTCTTCCGTAACTTTAACAAACAAGCCAAAATCACTCACTGCCACAATTTCAAATTCCCCAACCTGCCCTACTTGAAACTGATCTGTTAATTTTAGCCAAGGATTTTCTTGGGTTTGTTTAATACTCAAACTTAACTTCCTGCTTGCTTTTTTAATTTCAAGAATCTTAACTTCCACCTCTTGCCCCACTTTTAACATCTGAGACGGCGGTTTGGCTCTTCTACTCCATGACAGCTCATTCACATGAACTAAGCCCTCAATACCCTCTCCCAGTGAAACAAAAACACCGTAATCTATAAAAGAAGAAACCTTCGCTTTGACAATTTGACCTTCCTCATATTTAGAAACGTTTTCCTCCCATTTTTCCTCACTCAGCTGTTTCAAACCAAGAGAGACACGATTTTTTTCCGAATCAAACTTTAGAATTTTTAAATCTAATTTTTGCCCTACTTTGAACAGCTGATTAGGATGCTCTATGCGAGACCAGCTCATATCTGTAATATGAAGCAAGCCATCTCTGTCTCCTAAATCAATAAAAGCTCCATACGCTGTTATATTTTTAACAAAGCCGGAAACTATAGCGCCTTCCTTAACTTCAGAACTCTCAGGAAAATTAGATTTCTCTTTTTCCAAAATCGCCCGTCTGGATAAAACAATATTCCCTCTTTTATGATTCACTTTTATAATTTTAAAATCTAAAGTCTGTCCCACAAAAGAATCCAAGTTTCTCACTGGCCTCAGGTCCAGCTGGCTTCCCGGCAAAAAAGCCTTAATTCCCACATCAACACTTAAAGCGCCCTTAACAGCTGAGATAACGTTTCCTTGTATC
>JAPPIY010000087.1 GCA_026914095.1 Oligoflexia bacterium | reverse complement strand
GGGCTAGATTTAGAGTAATTTTGGAAAGCATTTCTAATTTTTCAGAGAAGCAACCTGCCTTTTCTCTGTATAAAATCTATCGCTCAGTGAGAGAAAAATATTCTATAGAGGAATATATAAATTGTAAATAAGGAGGCCCAATATGAAAAAACAAATTATACAAATCGTATTTAAACTTTTATCCCAATTATCGTCCCTGCTATCCCAACTATCACTCCCACTATCTCAAATATCATCCCTGCTATCCCAACTATCACTCCCACTATCTCAAATATCATCCCTACCATTCCAACTGTCATTCCCGCGAAAGCGGGAATCTCCAGAAAAAACTTCAAAATTCAAACCAAACCAGCTTATTATTTGCTGGGTTGTTTTCCTATTTTCATGTCAAAACAACTCTAATATTCATTTAACCAGCAGAAGCGAGAAAATTCCTGCTGAAGAGAGACAGGCTCTTCTGCCTAATGATCTGTTTATCGCTGTTGCGGATAAAAAAAATGAAGAAGAGCTGAAACAAATTTTAGAGAAAAAAGGACATTACCTTTTTACTGTCAATGATGAAGGAGATACTGCTTTAGGAACAGCTATCCAATTTCATAATTTAAAAGGAGCTTTATTTTTAGCGGGACAATTAAGCCCTGAACATTACCTGCATCAAAACTCAAAAGGAGAAGGTTATGTGTATTTGGCGGCTCAAAAGGCTTACATCAATCTGATTCAACTGTTAGCCAATCGCTTTTATGAAAGCCAATCAGAGCTATTTACTGATTATGAATTTTCAGATTTAGATATGAAAACAAAGTCAGGAGAAAGAGCCTTGCACACAGCTAAGAATTACGCAACCGCAGAAGCCTTAGAATATGAATACTGGAGAGGAACTTTAGAGTTTCCCTATAGAAAATTTCAATTTCTTCAAAACAACAAAGGACAGACTTTTTTACACACAGCTGTCCGAGGTCAAAACAGTGACTTGCTGAGGTGGGGGGTGCGTGAAAACTGCCTGTCTAAACAAGAATGGGAGCAAAAAGCTCAATATAAAAAGTTTCTATCTTATATATGGAGAGGCCTCCAGTTTTATGGGGGCGCAGTTAAATTGGATTGGGACAATTTAATTAACACAACAGACAATCAACAGTTAAGCCCTCTAAACCAAAGCGCTAAAAATTTATTTTTAGAAGGGATACAAATTTTATCAACATGTCAGTGGCTGGATTATTTATCAAAAGATGAAAAGGGCAATACTGCCTTACAAAATTTGTTATTAACCTTAGACCCTTTAAAGCCAAAGCAAGACAAAGATATAAAATTAGCCTTTAACCTTTTAATGGAAGGTCAAACACGGCTCACTTGGGCTTTAAAGTCAGATCATATCAACTCCGTCAATCAAGAGGGAAACAGCAGTCTGCATATTTCTGCTGAGCTGGCAGACCCTTTTTTCTATAACCAGCTTAAAAAATACGGCAGTGAAGAGCAAACCAATGCCGAAGGAAAAACAGCTAAAGAGATTTTCCAGTCACAAAGATTGTTACTGGAACAAAGTTATCAATGAAAAACTGTTGGATTGTATTTTAATAAGAGGAAGGGAAAAGTGATATATCAATTTTATCTGAGCTGTATACGGATCTTGTTTGAAAACTCTTGTCTGCATGAGATTCCCGCTTTCGCAGGAGTTCAAGCTGTTGGGAGCAGACTGAACAAATCAACGGAGAAATTAAACAGGCTCAGTATAAGTCTATCAGCTATTCCCACAAAAGAACAGCTCTCCAAAATAAATTTCAAAAACTTGAATAGAATTATAATTATATGATCTTGTTTGATTTTTCCGATTCCTCGTCATTCCCGCAAAACCGGGAATCTAATTCAAATCAGAAATTTTACACTGGATCAGCATAAAACAAAATGGGATATTAAATGAAACAATTGAAAATTTTATTTTTTATTTTTTGTGTGTGTTCCTGTGATAAAGCTTTCATCACAGCAGAATCTCTCATAAAAGATAAAAGCTTAACCGATCATCTGACTCACTATTATATTTATCCTGAGCTGTTGCCAGGGCTTTTTTCAACAGAATATTATAAAATAAAAGCTTATTTAAACCATGAGGACTCTCGTCTTATATTGTTTAGCCACTTCAACGGTTTTGAAATAGAAGATGGAGTTAAAATAAAATTTGAAAGAAAACAGGCAGATCTTATTATAACCGCCTCTGTTCAAAATTCGGATTGGAAAACTTTACTGCAAACAAAAAATTATTTTTTAAACAGCTCAGAAATAGATTTCACTGTAAGAGTTAAAAATGGAGCTCGTAAAGGAGCTGATGTCAGTATATGGGAAAATTTTATAATCAAAAACAAGGTTATAAAATTGAACAGGCGCGCTGTAACAAAAGAGACTTTATTAACTGGGACAGAAGATATAATTTTTTATGAAAAGGGAGAGGGTTTAAAATGGGGCTTAAAGCTATTCCGCTCTCGCTTTATTACAGGAGCCAGGGTGTCCCCTCCTCTTTTATAAAAAGGTTTTTATGATTAAACTGATTTTTATTATTTTTTTAAAAATAAATTTTGTTTCTTCTCAATCATCACCAGAGGAAAACAATAAAGCTCTTACCTCTAATAAAACAGAACAAACAGAGGAGCTGTTAATCAGAAATAACAAAGATATTTTATTAAAAGCTGTCAAGAAAGAGACAAAGCCTCAAGAGATTCAACAACCAGCTTTTTTGCAAGACAGCAGTCAAAGCCTCAATATCACTTTAGAAAAAAACAATAAACAGGAAGATCTAAAAACGAAACCTCAAATAACAAAGAACCCACCTAATAAAACAGAACAAACAAAAGCATTAGTGATACAAAATAATGAAGACACTGTATTAAAATCTCCCAATAAAAAACCTAGCCATCAAATTTTCCAATCAAGACAGAAAATGTGGAACTCTATAAAAAACAGCAGTCAAAGCCTCAATATCATTTCAAAAGACAATAATAAATACAGAGATCAAAAAACAGAACCTAAAGCAATAAATAAAATAAAGAATCTATCTAATAAAATAGAAAATCAAATAAAAAATATTATATTGAAAACTCTCAATAAACAAACAGCCTCTCAAGAGATGCAACAAACAACTCTTTTGAGAGATAACAGTCAAAGCTTCAACATCATTTTAAAAGACAATAATAAATACAGAGATCAAAAAAAGGAATCTCAAACGGCAAATGAAGCAGAAAAAAACTTATCTATAGAGTTAGAAAGCTCTTTTACAGCTATAAAAAATGATTTAACAGGACAAAACTACAAATGGAAATATTCCATGCCTTATATAGATACAAACATCAATTATAAATTTTCAAAAAATACGGTTTTTGAAATATCTTTTGATTTCTCCTATGACCGGAAGGAATGGGATTCTTCAATAGAAGAGGTTTTTGTGAAATATCAATGGCTTGGATTTTTGCCAACAGATTGGATATTGGGTTATTTTAAATATCCTATTTTCAATTTAAAACAAAGCGATTCTCATTTGTCTAAAAAAACTTTATCAGAGCAAAATCTTTTTCCCTCAAAAGATTCTGACATAGGAGCTTTGTTAAAAACAAATTTTTGGAAATCTTTTTATTTGCAACTCAGCTTGCAGGCTTTTACTGGTGAAAGAGAGCTATTATATCCTTTAAACACAACAAAAAGCGCTTGGACAGCTAGTTTGAATTTTAAGCAAGACACTCAGCATTTTTTTGCCAGCTACTTGCAACAAAACTTTTTTTCAAAAAAACAACAGCAGGCGTTTGGCTTAGGCTCTCATCTATCTTACCCCTTTCATTCTCTTTTATTCAGTTTTAAAGGCGAGATTTGGAAGATCAATCATCAACCCCAAAACACCTTAACCTATTATGTTTTTCCTTCTCTTCAGTGGGGGCGATTGGCTCTATCCTTTCTTTTTGGAAAAGCTCATTATCAATTAGGAAATCAAACCAGTGAGAGTAAAGAATACATTTTAAAAACAGATTTTTACTTAACAGATGAGCTGTTTGTAAGTTTGGAGCGAATACACGAAAGCGACTCTATCATTAAAAACTCTTCCTGGGTTTTTTCTTTAAAATCGCATTTTAATTTTTAGCCTGTCTGAATAAGCTGTCCGTTTTTACCTATTTCTGATTTTATTCAAAACCACCATATATATCATCAGAGCATTCTTTTCCTTTTGGACATTTTTTTGTAATATTTTTTTCTCAAGAAGATTCAACAAATAAGAGTAACCTGTTCCATATACACCGTGAGTTTGCACAAAAAGAGTATTTTTATTAGAATCAAATTCAAGCCATTCCACATCATTTGACCATAATCCAGACCAGTATCTGTCTTGTAAAGACCAAGCGTCATCTATATAATGTTTCATATTCACAATGTTCATCTGAACACCTAAAGCATCAGCATTGAAAACATGAACGGCAAAGGGAGATTTATCAAGCTGATAGAGTCCTGTCTCACATGTCTGTATAA
>JAPPIY010000186.1 GCA_026914095.1 Oligoflexia bacterium | reverse complement strand
CTGTCGCTGTGTAAGGAGGCTTGTAATTTTCTAAAGCTTTTGACCCAGCGGTGGTTCTTAAGCCTTGAGTGCAAAAGAGATCCTTAACCCCTATAGGCAGGCCGGCTAAAGCTCCTGTTTTTTTTTCATTTAAAGCTTTGTCATTCACAGTGATAAAGGCGTTTAAAGATGGATTGTGTTTTTCTATTTTATCTAAATAGAAGTTAAAAATCTCTTGAGGAGTTATCTTTTTTTGCCTTAAGTTTTTTTGAATTTCCGTGAGGCTGTAAAAATCCATACTTACACTGAGGCCGGCGTTTTAATTAAATTCCCCTGCTTTTGAGGGGCTTGCTCTAAAAGTTTTTCCTTATCTGAAAAATTTATCACCTGATCGGCTCTGAGTCTTAAAGGAGGCTGAAAGGGACTGATTAAAGGCGGAATGTTTTTTGTCTCAATATTTTTGATCTGTTCAAAGTAAGAAAGTGTTTTTGTTAAATAGTCTTTTAATTCTTGTTTTTCCTGTGGGCTGTTAATTTTAAGGGCAGACAACTGGCTTAGTTTTTCTAAAATTTTGTGATTGATTTCCATAGAAGCTATTTTATAAAATACTTTTATTGAAATATCAAGCGGTAAGATAGACTCTGCCTTTGTAATAAGCTAAAGAAATAAAACAGACTTAAACTGATCCTGTTTGAAAACTCAGTATGACTTGTTCCGTCTTTTCCCGGAAGACGGAACTCCTGTAAATATTCAGTCCTTTCCGCACAAGCATGTTCTTGTGGAAACGGGGACAGGAATCTTCAGAAAAAACTTAAAATAGTATAAAAATTTTACAAAGAAAGGCTTGCTTTGTTTGTGTAAAATCTGGGTTTTTTTACATTTTTCCCGCCAATCCTTGAATTTTGAGTATTTAACTAAAAATTAGTTCGCTGGCAGAGAAAAGGGGTCAAAAGTAAAAAAAGCAGGAATTATAGACTTAATTTTGCATAAAATACTGATCGGGTTTGAATTTTTCAGCTTTGTCTGGAGATTCCCGCCCCCGTGTTTCCATGAGGGCAGGCTTGCGCGGGAATTCCGTCTTCCGGGGGGAGACGGAACAAGTCATACTGAGTTTTCAAACCCGATCAGTAGACTTTAAACCAATGAAATATAAAGAGTTTCAAGCTCTTATTTACAAAGAAAAAACTAAAAAAGTCTGAAAAAATAGAAGTAAGTAAAGACAATGCAGAATCAAGTCTATAATTCCTAGAAAAAACTTAAATACAAAATAACTGAAGGTTTTGCAACAAATCCTAAGTCGGAGCTTTTTACGGATTTTTGACTTGAGAAATTTTGCCTCTCAGTTGAAAATAACAGAAAAAATACAAGCCTGAGAAAAAGTATAAAATTGAGCTTATGAAAAAAGACATCTTAAAGCGCCTTCAAAAATTAAAAGATGAGATACGGTTTCATGATCGTCTGTATTATAGCTTGGATCAAGCTCAAATCACAGATTTTGAGTATGATCAGCTTTTTCAAAAACTCATAGAGCTGGAAAGCAAATACCCAGAGCTTAAAACCAAAGACTCTCCCAGCCAAAAGGTCCCGGGACAAGCTCTTTCCAAATTTAAAAAGCAGGCTCATTCTGTCCCTATGCTTTCTCTGCAAAACAGTTATTCTAAAACAGATATAGAAAGTTTTTATGAAAGAGTTTTAAAGCTTTTAAAGCAGAAAAAACTCACCTGTTTTGCGGAACCAAAGTTAGACGGCATGGCTGTTGAGCTAATCTATGAAAAAGGTTTTTTAACAAAAGCGCTTAGCCGGGGGGATGGACTGATTGGGGAGGACATCACGGCTGTTATCAAAACTCTCAGAGCTTTGCCCTTATTTTTAGGGAATCAAGCTCCGCCCTTTTTAGAGGTTCGGGGAGAAGTTTTAATTTTGAAAAAAGATTTTGAGCGAATCAATCAGGAGCAGGAGTTAGCGGGATTGAGCCTTTTTGCCAATCCTAGAAATTTAGCAGCGGGATCTTTAAGGCAATTGGATCCTAAAATCACGGCGAGCCGCCCTTTATATTGTTTCATTCACAGTCCGGGGACCCCTCTTAAAAGCTTGAAGACACAAAAAGAATTTATAGAAAAAATACAAAAGCTTTCTCTCCCCGCTTTTAGACTTTCCTCCTCTAAAAAATTAAATCAGCCCCTAGAGCTTTGTCGTCTGACACATTCTATGGAAGACATTATAGATTATTATGAAGAAATGCAGGGACTGAGATCAAAACTGCCTTTTGAGATAGATGGAATTGTTATAAAGGTCAATGATTTTGAAGATCAGGGCGAATTGGGAGTTATCTCCCGAAGCCCCCGCTGGGCTATGGCTGGCAAATTTGCTCCTGAGCAGGGAATCACTCAAGTTGAGAATATTAAACTTCAAGTGGGACGGACAGGAGTGATCACACCTGTCGCGGTTTTAAAGCCTCTTATGTTGGGAGGGGTTCAAATTTGTCATGCCAGTCTTCATAATTTTAAAGAATTGGCGAGAAAAGACATTCGCATGGGGGATTTTGTTCTTGTTCATAGAGCTGGGGATGTGATTCCAGAGGTGATAAAAGCTTTAAAAGAAAGAAGGGTGGCAAAATCAGAGATTTTTAAAACTCCTTCTTTTTGTCCCGTATGCAAGGGCGCTGTGAGGGATCAGGGGGATTATCTGCTTTGTGAAAACAGCCAATGTCCAGCAGTAATAGAAAATAAACTTCTTCATTTTGCCAGCAAAAAAGCTATGAATATAGAGTTTTTAGGGACAAAAAGTGTGAGAAAATTTTACAGCTGGAATTGGTTAAACTGCTATTCAGACATTTATGACTTAAAAGGTAAAGACTTAAAAAATAAAGAGGGTTTTGGCGAAAAGTCCTATCAGCTGTTAGTGGAAAGTTTAGATAAAAGCAAAAAAACCACTCTTTCACGATTCCTATTTGCTTTGGGCATCCCTTTAGTGGGAGAGCAAACCGCTCAAAAAATCAGTGAAAAAGTTTATGAAAAGCATAAAGGCCGGGAGCTTGACATTTTATCGGCTCTTTCTATTTTAAAAACGATTTCAAAGGAAGAATTGGAAAATATCCCAGATATAGGGCCTTTAGTGGCAAGCTCCTTTAAACAGGCATTGGAAAATAAGGAGTTGGTTAAAGACTTGGAAGGGCTGTATAAAAGGGGAGTCTCTTTGTCTCAACAACAAAAAAAGAGAGATTTATTAGAGGGCTTGACTTTTGTGATCACAGGCTCTTTCCCTGTTTCTCGCTCAGAAATAAAAGCGAAAATTGAGAGCTTAGGAGGCAAAGTCAGCTCTCAGGTGAGCGGGAAGACTCATTTTTTAATAGAGGGAGAAAAGCCAGGCTCTAAAAAAGAAAAGGCTCTCAGTTTATCTGTGCCCATTTTGAATTATGAAGACTTTTTAAGAAAATTTATCAGAGGAATCTAATAAGGCGTCTAAAGAAGGCACATGATTTGGTTTCGCCACTTTTAACTTATTTGCCAAAACATTATCTGCGGTTTTAAGACAAAGCTTTTCCATCTCTTTATTGAGGTTGGCTAAAGTGTTTTGTGAGACTTTAATCCCTTTGCTTTTAAACACATCTTTTATTTTTTTTATGACCAGTAAAGACATAATTCCTCCTTTTATTAGTTAAAGTTGTTTTTGAAGCTAACTATTTTTGCCCTTTCGCTCCTTTTCTTGGCGCTCTGGTTTCTGTGTCTGTGTCATCTTGATTGAGCTGAGCTAGAAGTTTGTTGTAAGAGCTTTCTGAAACCGTATGAGTGTCCTGTGTGGCATAAGCGCAGTTTTCTGCATTTGATGATGAAGCTCTTGTTTCAGCAAAAGCTCCGCTTAGAAAAAAAGCCCCAATTATTAACAAGTATTTCATAGTTCCTCCTTTTATTTTATAAAAATTTTCAAAAAAATAAAGCAAAAAAAGCTATTTTTCTATAAAAACCTCTTTTTTTCTTGATAAGTGATGACGACAGAGCTGGAAACAGCTGATTTATCTTCAAAAATAATATTTCTGCCAGAGAGCTTCCAATTTAAAGGAGGCCCCTCTAAAAAATGGACTTGAACTGATTTAGGGAGAGGCTCTTTTTTAAGGGAGACTGTGTTTTCTAATTGATATTTTATATCTTGAGATATTTTTCTTAATTCAGAGCCATAATTTTGACTGCAAATACTGACATTGGAGCCTCTTGTAAGCTCTGCCAGCTTGGCAATGGATGAGGCTATATGAGCCGTTCCTCCTTTTGACAGCTCCGACTCGAGGCATTTGCTGTCTCGAACAATAATATTATAAGCAATAAATTTTTTATTTGATTGTGGAAAGGATTTTACAAAACTGTCTATAACCTCTTCAGCGGAAGTGGCTCGGCTGGGGTCTTCCTTCCTTTCGTCTTCATTGGTGATAATTAAAGAGACAAAATCAGCTTGGGGTCTGAAAAAATCCTGATTGTCTAAAATAGACCTTTTAATAGCCGTTTGAAGGGAGCGGAGGGGTTGTTCTAAGT
>JAPPIY010000059.1 GCA_026914095.1 Oligoflexia bacterium | reverse complement strand
AAAAATCTATTTGAATTGTTTATTTATGGTGCCTTAATTTTATATTCCAATCTTGTCAAGAACTCTTCTTTTAGAAAACAGTTTCTTTTCTTTTCATCTGTTTGTTTTTGGCAGGCGGATTTGTTTCAGCGAGCTGGCTTGGCTCCTATTCAGTCGCAGTTGTGTGTCTTACAGGCTTCTATAAACATTTCTCTTTGAAGTTCAAACAAATCTGCATTTTCATCATTGAGTTGTAATCTTCTTTGAAATTCGGATCGATCAATTCCCACTATGCTGTCATAAGCTTTTAGAGCCTGTTTTTTTGCCTGCCTTTTTTTATCGCTCAGCCAATGCTGTAGTGGATTGAAGAGGGTTGCCTTATTTTTTTTGAATATCTTATCAATATAGTAACACGATCTTTATAAATCGTGTTCTAAACAATTCATGTAGTGGATAATAAAACAATGAGTCAAACCCAAAATTATGAAATAATTTTAAAAAGGATTGCTAAAAATATAAGAAAAGTGAGGAAACAAAAGGGACTTACTCAGGAAAGTATGG
This sequence comes from Oligoflexia bacterium, assembly GCA_026914095.1. Taxonomy (GTDB): domain Bacteria; phylum Bdellovibrionota; class Bdellovibrionia; order Bdellovibrionales; family UBA1609; genus JACOND01. Next base: position 3,968 of record JAPPIY010000059.1, on the reverse strand, counting down.
CAGATCATGGCTTCAATTATAGACATTATCAAAAAATAGAAAGCGGATCTTATAGTATGAACCTTTATACTCTTCACAGATTAGCAAAGATATTTAATACTAATGTCAAAAATCTATTGGAATAATATTGTTTGATTTTGGATTCAAGATTATCCTTATGTTCTGTTTTTGATGGACAATGATTTTTGGCAGGCTGTGAAAGCTCCTCTGCCTTTTCCTTTTTTCTCCCTCAAGCTTTCTTTTTCAGCTAGCCTCTATCATTTACGAAGTTTCTTTATAGTTCACAAAGATCTTTCTTTTTTTCCTATTTCTAGGAATTTCCTCCAACCTTTCCACTTGGTTTTATATGTTCTCCAAGGATTAGAGGGGAAATTATCTGGTCTTTTTTCTGACTTTCTCCATTTTTGAAATTGCGTTAAGGTTATAACTCCTTGTTTTATTATAAGTTGTTGAGCCTTTTTATAGCTCATAAAAGTTTTTTCCCTAGTTCTTCCCGTGCCTAAGAACTGTCCCCAGCCTTTCCACTCTGTTTTATATGTTTTCAAAGGCTCGTAGGGAAAATTATGTGGTCTTTTCCCTGACTTTCTCCATTTTTGAAATTGCATAAATGTTGTAATTCCCTGTTTTATTATAAATTGTCTAGCTTTCTTATAGCTCATAAAAGTTTTTATCCTAGCTCTTCCCGTGCCTAAGAACTGTCCCCAGCCTTTCCACTTTATCTTATATGTTCTCCAGGGAGCAGAGGGAAAGTTATCTGATCTTCTCTTTGATCGGCTCCATTTTTGAAATTGCGTTAATGTTGTAATTTCCTCTTTTATTATAGATTGTTGAGCCTCTTTATAGCTCATAAAGACTTTTTTTGGCCTTCCAGCTTTTCTTTTCAATTTAGCTGAAAAATGAGGTAGCCTTTTTTTTAACTTGTTTCTTTTTTTTAGACGCTTTTTAGTTTTAACTTTCTTTTTTATCATAGATTGTTTGGCTTTTTCATGGTTTATAAAATTTTTTTCTTTTGTCCTCGTTTTCTTTTTTTTCTTGGAGATTTTTCCCCTCAGTGTCTAAAACCTCTCTGAGCTTTTTTGTTGTTCCTCTAAATTTTTGCTTCCAGCCTTTCCAGATAGCTCATGGCTTCTTCAACCTTTGGTGGTTTGCTTAATATCATTGAACAGCCTAAGCTGAAGGAATTACCTGCCTTATTTGTTTTGAATATTTTATAAATATTAACACGATCTTTATAAATCGTGTTCTAAATAATTCATATAGCAGATAATAAAAGAATGAGTCAAACCCAAAATTATGAAATAATTTTAAAAAGGATTGCTAAAAATATAAGAAAAGTGAGGAAACAAAAGGGACTTACTCAGGAAAGTATGGCAGATCATGGCTTCAATTATAGACATTATCAAAAAATAGAAAGTGGATCTTACAGTATGAACCTTTATACCCTCCATAGATTAGCGAAGATATTTAATACCAATGTCAAAAATCTATTGGAATAATATTTTTTTGGGTTCAAAATTTTATACTTATGTTCTGTTTTTGATAGACAATGGCCTCTTTACATAAAAAGAAGTGAATTTATTTAGCATATTTAAGCCTTTAGGCTAGGTTAGAAGGCTGGATTGGATCAATAAATAGAGGATTGGCAAGTTTTTTAGAACTCAATTTTCATGAAAAATAAGAAAAAATAAAAGGCTTTTTGAAAATTTGAAAGTTTTTCAAAAAGCAATCAGTAAAAAATTTATTAAATAAGCGATCTCTGATAAAAAGGCCGCTAAAATTGTTTTTCCAGGCAATCCAGCATTTTCAGTTAAATCTTTCAAATATGCCTATTGGAAAAAAATACAAATTACCAAAACTGCTTAAAATTAAAATATAACATTGTTCCCAGTAATATTCACAGCAGAGAAATTTTAGAAATTCCAGAGGATGCCTTAAGGGAGGCTTTAGTGAATGCAGTTACTTATAGAGAGAGGGGGTTATGTAGGTGTTGAAAATAGTTTTTCTTTTTCTTCATTTAACTGTTTATAAACAGCTTCCAGTTTTTTTATTTTTTGTTTGAGATCTTTTAAAGAAAAGCTTTGAAATTGAATGGACAAAACACCTCTGTCTTTATCTTGCCTCCATACCGCTTTTAAAGCAGGCTCTAATTTCAATTTCTTTATGATTTTTGTTTTTTCCTCTTGTTTTTGGGTGTAGATAGGAAATCTTAGCTTTTTAAAGTCTGCAATTAGAGCTTTGGCTTGCTTGTGTTTTTGAAGAATAGCTTGAATGGATTGATTCATTAAAATAAGCTCTCCACCTAATTCTAAAATTTGTTTTCCCTCAGAATGACTTACAGGGTGTTTTTCTATCCATTCAATGAGCGCTCTGAAAGAAGAGCTGTTTTTAAATTCAGTTAAAATGCTTAAATCTGTTGAATTGAGCTTTTTTTTGGCGCTCCATTTATGGAAAAGAGGGTATTCTTTAAAAATTTCTTTAAGTTCCATGTTTTAATAATAACTGGGTTTATTTTGTAAATTAAAAGCATTTCTTAATTTATAAGAAAAGCGAGAGAAGCTCAAGTCTATCTTTCCTATCTGACTTTTGAAGTTGTTTGGTTGAGATGAGTTAAAAAAGGGGCAGAAGAAGCCAGTTTGCTCACAGCTTAAAATTTTTCAATATGAAAACTGAGCTTCTAAACTCAACAATAGCCCTGTTTTTACAGGCCTTTTATATTTATGAGACAAGCTCTAGTAAGATTCCATCAGGCATTGAAATAGAAAACACTTGTTCATAAGAATGATATTTGCAAGAGGGCTTGAAGATAATTTATCAGAGAATTAATAAACACTTACAGGAATAGCTGCATGCTAAAAATTCAAATAGGATTAGCATTAACTGTTAAAATAAGGCTTTATTATCTTGAACTCTTAAAATGGAGGTTAAGAAGGCTGGTCAGTTAATCTGTTCATTTTTTCACAACATAAAAAAAGTTTAAAAGTAAGGCAGAATTATTGAAAATCTGTCCAAAATCTTCTTGACATTATCCAAAAAATAGATAAAACTCATTCAGAGCAGGGTATTGACAAAGTACTTGAACAGTATGTTGAAGACTCTAAAGCGTCCGATCAGGAAGGAAATAAAAAAATGAAGCTCAAACTAATTGAGTGTAAAAATGTGGAACACAGCAGGTAAATAAAATGTCTGTTATTTTAACAAAGGTGTGGTTTATGAAATTTCTTAAATGGGCTACGGTTTTAAGTCTTGTTTTTTTTATCTCTTGCGGAGGCAATAAAGAAACAGCCAATCCCAGTAAAGATGCAAAAGAGGAAGATAGAATCCTTGAGGAGCATGCTCAGGCGGTAGAGCCTATTGCTCTGAAAGATCAAGCAGTTCAATCTGAAGCAGGTAAAACAACTGATGGGATACAGAAAAATTTAAAATGTAATATTCATAATTATAGCGATTATATTTATGATTTTCAAGAAATGAATCGGCTGGTGACAGAAACAGGAGCGGGATGTTATTTGCCGGGAGTAGATTTTTCAGATCGAGACTTAACAGGCGCTTTTCTCATAAAGTCTAATCTTAAAGGGGCTGTTTTCAAAGGAGCTGTTTTGAAGGGAACTAGGTTTTTTGAATCGGATTTAACAAATGCTGTTTTAGAAGATACAAACTATATGGAGGCTTATTTTAGAGGCGCTATTTTAACAGAAGTGACTTATAACGAGTATGATAGGGGTGTGGCTTGGATTAGATCTGTGAACGGACAAGGAATATTTGATCCAAAAGGAGAAGGAATGATATATGAGGGAGACTAAAAACCTTTTTTTACAGGAGAAAAAAGAGCCAGCTGTGGTTTAGTTTGAACTTTTAACTTGCCCCCCGGCATCTTTATAGAAATATTTTGTATATTTTTAATTGTCTGTTGATGTAAATAAACAAGAGCTGTGGCCAAAGCTCCTGTTCCACAAGATAAAGTCCAGTCT
>JAPPIY010000212.1 GCA_026914095.1 Oligoflexia bacterium | reverse complement strand
CTTGCTGGTATGCTGAGCATTCTGCTCATTTTTTTATGTGGGGTAGCTCAACAAGTGATAAACTACTAATAAAACATTTTAATAATAAACTTAAATATCTATTAGATTAAACTTTATTTTACTAATTTTTTAAGATCGTTTTTTTATAAAATACTGTTAAAAAACCAAAAAGATATTTTTAGATGCTCAACAGTGGCAACTTTTTCTGTTGTTCGTCTTCAAAATTATATGAATTTTCTGTTGTATTTTGTTTAAAACAAGATTTATCTGTTGATAAGTCAACAATATCCAACCCCCAAGCTGACCAACCTTTAAATTTCTTTCTTGCAAATAATTCTATACGCTTTTGATTTGGAAACATTTTTTCTATTCTCTGCATTACTTCTATTGGTTTTTTACTATGTGCTTGTCTTGGGCTTCTTACTAATTGTTGAATATTTCTTGCTCCTCTTGGTTTTGGTATTCTACCATGTTTAAAGACCAAACATAATTCACAATTTGAAAGGGTATATTGTCCAGGATTATGATTCATTTTATCCCATATAAATGCAACTGTTTTATACTCAAACCCCCAAGCTTTTCCTAATTCTATAGCTTGAGCTAAATGAGGATTTGTTGTCCACATAAATAATAGGCTATCATCTTTCGAAATCTTGTTAATAGGGATTTTCATCAGTTCACTTGTTTTTAATGTTGGATATTTGAAATCAGCTGTACTAATAAATATTTTCTTTGATAAGTTAATCTTTTCTTTGTTTTTGCTACTTTTATCATATTGCAGTTTTCCATTATAGTTCCATGGAGGATCCGCATAAATAATATCAAATTTTTTATTTGGTAATTTTGGATAAAGATTAGGCAGAGTATTTTTTACCACTCTTTGCTTTACTTCTCTATTATAGATTGAATACCCTGTTTGTTTGTTCATAAAATAGCTTTGTAAAATACCCTAATAGTTGTAAGTTAGATAATTATAGTATGCATGAATTATATTTTTTTTGCAATAAAAATAAAAAAATAACGCAACTTTCCATAAATATACTAAAGTTCCAGAAAAATTATAATTGACCAGGAATACCTTTATAATTAGACTAGGTGCTCATGTCTTATAAAAATAAGGTTTTTGTTTCATTTGATGGTGATAAAGACATCCATTATTATCGCCTAATGTGTGCTTGGAAACAAAATGACTATAGTCCTTTTAATTTTCATGACGCACATGATTTAAACTCTGCCCGAGATACTAGCACAGAAGAGACTATTAAAAGAAGACTTCGCGAAAGATTAAATAATACAAAAATCTTTGTTCTTCTTGTTGGTGAAAGCACTAAATATTTACAAAAATTTGTTCATTGGGAAATAGAACAAGCCTTATCATTAGGCTTACCAATCATTGTTGTCAATTTGAATGGTTTAAGATCAATGGATTCTAGTTTATGTCCAGCTATCGTTAGAGATGAATTAGCTATGCACATTAGTTTTAAATCTGCAATACTTCAATATGCTATTGAAAATTGGCCAGATCAATATCAAAACTTAAAAAACCAGTTTAAGACAGGGCCACATTATTACAAGAATGAAACCTATGATCAACTTGGGGTTACCTAAAAATTTAATCACATATCTGAAAATAGCACTCATCAAATTATTATCATCAGCCTTTCAAGCTCTTGGTGTATTATGGTTTGTGATTCAAATTGCAAATTATTTTTTTAGTGATTTAGAATGTGTTAAAAAAATCCCAGATTATTGGGAATTTTTTTTATTGTTTGGAATAATAGTAGGATTATACAAACTATGTACTCAATTTAAAATTAATAAACGAATAGGAGGAAAAGATGTTGATATAGAGATAAAAATAGGAGATATTTTTAGATCTAATCAAGCAATAGTTATAGGATGTAATACCACTTTTGATATATCATTAAGTAAAAATATAATTTCTAAAAAAAGCATTCAAGGACAATATTTAAAAAAATATTTTCGATCAGAAAATGAACTTGAAACACAAATTGAAACAGAATTATCAAATTTAAATGTATTAAAAGAAAAAACAAAAGAAGAAAAGCCATCTGGCAATTTAAAAGAGTATGAAATAGGAACAACAATTTTTATTGGGGAAAAACGCAAAGCTTATTTAGTCGCAATAACAAAATTAAACGAACATAATACTACTAAAATAAATGACAATGATTTTTTTGATATTTTACCTAAAATTTGGAATGATATTCGTCTTAAAGGTAATATGGAAAATATTGATTGCCCAATCCTCGGATCTGGTTTTTCTCGACTAAGAAGCAATAGACAAGAATTACTGATTGAGTTAATACGATCCTTTATTGTGGCAACACATGAAGGGAAGTTAACAGAAAAAATCACTTTTTATATTTCACCAAAAGATTTTATAAAGGGTCATATTGACATGAATACAATAAATCAAATTCTTGAATATGAATGTAAAAGTCGTTATATTCCAGAAAGAAGAAATAGCATAACCGGGACGCCAATTTAACTATCGTTTTTTGTAATGAAAAAATGATATTATAATAATTTAAAATATGTCTTTTATCTAAATATTTGCCATTCTTAATTAGTTCATTTAAAAATTTGAAAAAAATTAGAACTTAATATCTTCAAGGTTTTTAATCTAAATTATTACCTTCTTTTCCGTCAGGGTTTGAGACAGGGGTTTCAATGCCATTTATATTTCTTGTATGATAATCCTGATATTGTCCTCCCTTAATAGCCTTTACAAATTCAGACCTGGACATTTCTTGTCCTGTCCTTCTATTTTCAAATCTTAAATTTCGACCAGTAGGACTCTCTTTTATTACTCTTATTGGTTTTCCTTTTACTGACATTTATACCTCCTATCTTATGTCTATCTTTTTTATAAAATATAACATTTTATTCTATTTTACAAAAGCAATACCTTTCAAAAAATTCTAAGAGTAAAACTCACTTAAAAAAAATAGGAAAAAGAGTTGAAAATATTAGAGTTTGGTTTGATTCTATATTTCTCGGAAATTGACACATGGGATAAAAAAGAACCTTTGTTTGAAGGTTCTTTGTGTTATCCATGCAGTGATTCTGCAGTGATATTTTGGGAAATTGCATGAATTTCCGTGAAATTGAATGAAACTGCGGGAAAATCAAGAGCCAAAATCATGGCTGGTTTTTGGTTAAATGAAAGCCCTTGCTTTCGGTTTTGTCCTTCAAAGCTGGGGACAAATCAGCTTTCTTATTATTTAAGGCTTTAAGAGGTGATTTTTGGCTCTTTTCTGTCTTCCTTGTATCCTTTCTTTTGTAATCTCTCTCTATTAGAAGAATAAACAAAAGAAATGACGGCTTTATAAGGCTTGGCTTGTGAGCTTATTTTTTTTATTTTTATAAGCTTTAATTCCTAAACCAACAACACCACCGGCTATAATGCCAATACCTATAGCTGGAACAAACAACGGAACTCCAAAAGCACCTCCAAATAAGGCAACCCCTATTGAACCGCCTTTAACTGCTCCTGCTGTTCCTACAATAGCACCGCCTGTTAATGCTGATTTTTCTGTCATATAATCTTTTTTCTTACCCATAATAATCTCCTTTTAAGTAATTCTTTTTTTTATACTACCAGAAAACTGAAGATAAACAAAGGGTCTCTTTCAAAGAGACCCTTTTGTTTTTTTGAAAGTAGGGACTGGATAACTCAACCAACCCTTTCTTTGTTTTAGCTTAGTCTGACTTAAATTCAGTCAGACTAAGCTATTGCCTTTAAGTTGCTAGGCTTTAAAGCAAGGGCAGTTTAATTTTAAACTGCCCTTAGACTTTATCACAATTCCTAAGCTGAAAGGCTTAAGCTTTGCCGATAACTGACATTAGATGCAAGTTCCGGCCACACCGCAAGCCATGTTTGCCACACTTGTAACAACCCCTGCTGTAGTGACTGAAGCACAGTAGTGCTTTATCGATCCAGCTCCTTGAACATGAGCGGAAGCACAACCAGAAGTCGCACCAGCCCCAGTTTGTTTTATATAACAAGTTCCAGCTGTAGCAACAGTAAGAGCGGTTAAACCAGAAACTGTACAGCTTTTAGAAAGTGTACCATTAACATTAGCATTGTAGCAATTGTCAATCTGAGTAGCTGTTGTTGCTACAGTAAGACAAGCTTGAACAGCCTTCATAATCTCTGAACCTTCAGACTGAGAGGCATTTTGAGCCGCATTGTCTCTATACCCATTATACGCCGGGATAGCCACAGCCGCCAAGACGCCGATGATCGCAACCACGACCAATAGGTCTATAAGTTAGCAACTATACACCCTAAAAACACCTCAAATAATAAGTTTTTATCTCTTTTTTTTAGAATTTACCGCTTACATTTTTTCGAATGCGTGATTTGTGCGTGATTTGCCCTTAAGCTTATCTTTAGCACAAGGAAAAGACTTAAAAGTTTTCTCTGTGGTATGTCCCCCATATATGGACAGTTGTAAGGCATCAAGCAATGCGTTAAAATC
>JAPPIY010000054.1 GCA_026914095.1 Oligoflexia bacterium | reverse complement strand
TCAAATCAAAGCCTCCACCCATGCCATCCGCCACATAGATAAATTAGGGAGTTTTGATATTTTTATTATGAAACAAAAAGACAGCCTGCTTTCACCCAAAGCTCTAAAAGTGAAGAAAGAGATTTTAAAAAAGACAAAAAGAAGATCCACATGATAAAACAAGCAATAGATTACTTCTTTAGGCAATTAACAAGGCTTGAAATAAATATAAAAATTAAAAAGCCTGAAAAACTTCCTTAAAAACGCAAAAAAAGAAGAAGAAAATGATAAAAACTGAAATAAATAAAAAAAGAGGTTCGCATGAAGCTAAAAATTAAAGTGGGGGATGAAGTGCAAGTTGTCACAGGAAGCGACAAAGGAAAAAAAGGGGCTGTTTTGGAGCTTTTGCCTCTAAAACAGAAAATTAGGGTGAAAGATGTTAGAGTTCAAACTAAATTTGATAAAGAAAAAGGTATTCAGAAAATAGAAGGTTTTATTGATTATTCTAATGTTCGGCTTATAAAAGCAGGAGAGCCTAAAGCTTACAAAAAATCTAAAAAAGACTCTAAAAAAAGGCTATTGAAAAAGTGATCTTGCTTTTTTTAATCAGCCTTTCTTTTTCTGTTCAATCTCTTGAGTTAGATACTAAAAGCTTTTATTTTTGCGCCTACAAAACAGCCACTCAAGTCAAAAACAGGACGGTTCGCATTCATTACTTTCCTGAAGAGAAAAAATGCGCTGTCTTTTACACTGTAAAGGGAACAGATAAAATTATTGCAAGTGGAAGATGGCTGGCCTTCTGCAAAACTAAAGCGGATCAACTTGTGGAAAATCTGCAAAAAGAGCTTTGGAAATGCAAATTCTCTAATCAAGAAGTAAAAGTTTTCTATCCCCTTGACCAAGAAAAATCTCTCCCAAACGATACAAGCTCTGAAAGCTAGGTGTAAGGTTTCAGGTTGTAATGAGTTGATGTACTAGACTTTTTTCATCTCAAAAAAACCAGTAAAATCAAGCCTTCTAACCACTTAACTTTTTCCTATGGACAAACTCAGTAAATTGTCTTTATTCAACACTTTAGAAACTCCAACAACAATCCGATAACTAAACTATGAGCAAAATTTTTTTTACAATCCTTTTTATTTTTGTAGTAAATGCCAAGGCTACTGCGTCCACTTCTATCTTTCTCACCTGTGATCAGTTGAATGATGTCCATTATCTTATTGGCTGTTGCACTTACAATAAGGAGCTGGGAGCTTATGTCTCCAACAAAAAAAACATTCTGGAACGAGCTTTTACTGGAGAGAGAAAATACCACCGATGGCAGTCAAAACATAAGAAAGCCTGGTATCCACCTGGAGTAAGGGAACACGACTTGCTACTTTATTATCCAGAAAAGGAGATTTTAGCTAGAATCAATCTTGATGTAAAATTAAAAATCAGCAAATGTTATGATGCAGATTTTAAAGAAGTCAATTATTATGGGATACCTCTCTGGCCAATACCAACAGGAAAAGCTTCTAAGTCCACGAAGGTATCGTGTAACCAACCTTACTCCGATCCGCCTATGACTTGTCAGCAAATAACCGACAATTTGCCTTCAGAAATTTTAAAACAATAGTTGCCTTACTTCTTGCTTGTGTAAAACATTTTTTTATAGAGGGGTTCACCCTCTATCTGGATGTTCGTGTGTTCGTGACCTCGCTATTTCGACTATACAGCCCCTCACATATAGCCCTATCTCTATCTCCGCCTGATTGAGCCAACTGCCATGCCTTGGCGTGTAATGCCACTCAAATTGGTTCCATAGCCTTTTCCCTCTCCTTTTCTCTGCTTTTAGAGTCGAAAATTTTTAGAATTTTCAAAATAGTTCCGAAATATTAAATATGAGACATTGGATATTGATTGTTTTTTTCACTTTGTTTTCCTGTTCGATCAACAAAGATGAAATTCTGCTTAATTTAGACGAAACGGAGAGGTTGGATCTTCTGTATCTATTTGATGATTTATATACGGCTAGCAGTTGTTATGAAAGGCAGGAATTGATAGAAAGCAATAAAACGCTTCATGCTTTTAGTCGGCAATATGATCTTCCGAAAGGTTATTTATTTGATATTTTTTCCCATTCTGTAAAAAACTTTGAAAGTCAAAGCATTGAGTTGAAATTATATTCTACTATTGTGAATATTTGGGAAACAGTAACTAATATAGAGCAAATCAAATTAGTGATACAGGAGATAGCGGATTGTTACCCTTATGATAAAAAATCTAAAAGTTCAAGGAGTTCAGGGAGTTCAAGGAGTTCAGGGAGTTCAAGGAGTTCAGGGAGTTCAAGGAGTTCAAGGAGTTCGGGGAGTTCTACAGATTCTGTGTGCAATAGAACGCCAGAGATTAGAGATAGAATTTTAACACTCGCTGGAAAAACAGACTGTAGTGAAGTTACAACAACAGATTTAGAGAATATTATTGATGAGAATAGGGGTCGTTTTGATCTGTTGCAGGAAATAAAAAGCAAGACCTTAAAGATTTATGATTTTTCTGGTTTTAGTTCTGTCCTCTACCTGTATCTTCAAGATAAAAAAATAAGCAGTCTGCCTGTCGGTATTTTTAACAGCTTAAGCTCTTTAAGGGTGTTGGATCTTAGTGGTAATGCTCTCAATAGGCTACTTATTGGTATTTTTAATGGCTTAAACTCTTTAAGGGAGTTGTATCTTTACAATAATGATCTCAACAGCCTGCCAGCTGGTATTTTTAACGGCTTAAGCTCTTTAAGGGTGTTGAATTTTATTAATAATGATCTCAATAGCCTGCCAGCTGGTATTTTTGACGGCTTAAGCTCTTTAGAGACATTAGAATTTAGTGGCAATGATCTCGTCAGTCTGCCGTCTGTAATTTTTAGCGGCTTAAGCTCTTTAAGGTTATTGAATATTTCTGGTAATGATCTCAATAGCCTGCCAGCTGATATTTTTGACGGCTTAAGCTCTTTAGAGGCTTTGGAACTCAGAAATAATGATCTCAACAGTCTGCCAGCTGATATTTTTGACGGCTTAAGCTCTTTAAGGGTGTTGGAGCTTCAATATAATGATTTCAGTAGCGGGCTACCTGCCGGTATTTTTAATGGCTTAATATCTTTAGACAAATTGGATCTTAGAAAAACTGGTTTGAGTGACAGTGAAAAGCAGAGGATAAGAACCGAAGTGGGCAATTCCGTGACTCTGCTCTTGTAAAGCCAAATTTACTATTTATTATTCTTAAATCTTTTTAATGAATCTCCCCGTGGTAAGCCACAGGGTATCAACTTGAGCTTGTCTTTTTTTTAATTCGCAACAAGTTGCGGGGAATTAAACCCAAAGAGATTAAAGCCTTTTTTTTGTTATCCACACTTAACAGAGGGAGAGGTGACGGGAATCAATGAGCCTCATTGGTAAAATTATATCTATCTCTCATCTCTCTAATAATTTTGTCATATCTATATTTTATTGCCTGTCTGGTAATGGAAAATCGATTTTAAATAATGACAAGACATCTAAAAAACCTTAAGGAAATAAAATGGTTTTAAGCCAATGAAAAAACCCACCCGTAAAGGAGTTGATATTTTCACATCTATAAATTATCTTATACCTGTCTTTGTTTAAATAAGCCTTAAAGATTTGATTACCCTCTGTCTTAGACATAGGCTCTTTTATGGGGATTACCCTTCCCGATTCATCCCTGTTATTTATATGAAATTCTATTTTTTTTATTTTCCTGGGTTTTTCCAAGAATTTTCCAGTACTTACTAAAGTTTTCATTTTAAGATCGAGTTGGTAAGTTGTTAAACTAGGGAAAACACCATGAAGACGGGTTATGGTTTGATACTCTCTTCTATAAAGCTTTTCAAAAAGGGAGTTGCTTTCTTTTACAATTTCCCCTCCTGGAATTTCCATAAGAGTAATTACTGTATCTTGAATATAATTTACTCTGGCATATTTGTTTGTAATTTTTATATTATAGCTTCCCCCATCACTGTCGGCAGAAAGATTCTCTTCATAGGAAGTGGAAAACCAATCAACCGGAGGTTTTGGAGGAAAGCTCATGTGATCTATTTCAATTCCACTGGAATAAGAATAGGAAAAAACAGTCTTTCTGCCATTATCATCAACACAGGAATAAGAAGCAACCGCAATGCAGCCAATAGGTAAAACAAAAGAGAAGGTAAAAAAAATGAAAGACAATCTAATACAAAACAAAAACCTTTCCATAAAATGACGCCATGCGTTGCTTTTAGCACCATTTTTAAAGTTACATTTTAAGCTCTTTGAAGTCAATATTTAAGGCTCATGACAACTTAAGCTCTATCTCAACCACTCCTTTTACTGTCTCCAAATAATGGCGAACCCCTGTATTCTTAATTAAACGGCTTGCGGGAATTTTACCCCCTCTTCCTAAATTATTAATCTTTTCTAAAATCTTGAGTCTTTTTGCCTCATCCCTCAATTGCAATTCCTCATTATAGGAAACGGCCATTCTTCTTCCTTTATAATAAAACTCATAATACTTGGAAACATCTTTACAG
>JAPPIY010000172.1 GCA_026914095.1 Oligoflexia bacterium | reverse complement strand
ATATATAAAAAAGACGGCTCAAGCCCTAATTCAGCTAAAGAAATTAACTTCTTTCCTGTTGAGAGAACAGCTGTTTTTTCTTTTGAGTCTCTTTTAAAAGCAATTTCAACTGTTTTCTTATTCTTTATAAAGTTCTCTAAGTCTCTCCAATATCTAAATGAAACTCCATTGACTTGTAAAATTTCATCAAAAGTTCTCAGACCCTTTTTATAAGCCAGAGACTCGGGCACAACTCCAATGCGAAGGCCAACAGAAAGAGCTGTCAACCCCTCTATAAAACCGATTTCCCTTTTCCAGCCTAAAGGATTCGGGTTTCTTATCCTTTGAGCCTGAACTGAAAGCTCTTTGATAGAATCTTCTTTATTTCTAAGCTTAAAAAAAAGCTCTTCATCTCCCGCGTTTTCCACAATTTGAGACAGCTCTTCATAATAGGAGATCCTTTTCTCATTTATAGATAAAACAGTGTCCCCTGAACGAAAGCCCGCTTGATAGGCTTGAGATTCTTTTTGAATGTCTCCCAAATGAGCGGGAAGACTTGGCGTCCCTATTTTTGAAAGCAAAAAGAAAGCAAAGAGGGTAAAAATCAGATTCATAAAAGGCCCTGCAAAAGCAATCAACCACTTCTGTGGAATTTTCTTATATAAAAAAGCCTTTGTCTTCTCCTCTTTAGACAACTCTTCCAAGGGGTTAGAGCCAAACATTTTAACATAGCCCCCTAAAGGCAAAAGAGAAAGGCAAAAAAGGGTGTCTCCTTTTTTATATTTTAAAATTTTAGGTCCAAAGCCGAGACTAAAAACTTCAACCTTCACTCCACAAAAACGAGCGGCTATAAAATGACCTAACTCATGAATAAAAATTAAAATTCCCAATAAAAGCGCAAAAGGCCCTATAGCAAAAAAGGCTTTTTGAAGGAGTTGAAAAGAAGAAAAAAGAATTTCCATAATTAAAATATCAAGAGAAAACGATTCCTATAATAAGTTAAAGTTCAAATAAAATCCATTTCTTTTTATCTTCCAGACACTTAATACGGCTTGCGTTTGAAAGTTTGGCAGGCTTGTTTAGTCTTCCCCCGGAGGGTTGAACTCCCGCAAAACTTGTCTTCGTGGAAACACGGGGACGGGAATCTTTCAGAAAAAACCTTAAAAATCAAACCCAAAGTATAAATATCAAATTAAGACAAAGTTAAATCCATAAACAGTCCGACATTTTAAGAGAAGCGCTCAGAGAGAGAGAGAGAAAAAGCTGGTGGGAAGTTACACTCAACCAATCACTATCAAAAAATTCAAAAATAAATGTTAGCTTTCTCATTAAGTCGAATTTTCATATTCATTTTTGTTTTGCTCTTACTCTCTTTTAACCTATTTTTAAAAAAATAAAGCCGTTGCAAAGAGCTTAAACCAGAAAAAAGACCCGCAGGAATATAGCTGATTTCATTATTAGAAAGATGCAGTCTCCGTAAAGAGCTTAAACCAGAAAAAAGACCCGCAGGAATACGGCTGATTTTATTATTAGAAAGGTAAAGCTCTCGCAAAGAGCTTAAACCAGAAAAAAGACCCGCCGAAACAGACTTTATCCGATTGCCAGAAAGATGAAGCCCCTCTAAAGAGCTTAAACCAGAAAAAAGACCCGCAGGAATACGGCTGATTTTATTGTCAGAAAGCTGGAGCCATCTCAGGGAGCTTAAATCAGAAAAATCTCCCTGTTTTAATTGAGTTAAATTTTTATGGGCCAGATCTAAACCTACAATAGAAGATAATTCTTCTTTTGTTGTCTTTTTACAGTCTGTTTTATTGAGCTGATTTAATATCGCTTGCGCGACCTGTTCGGTTCTATCACATATTGAGGTAAAAATTCCATCGGACGCTTTTTTTTGTTTCTGAAACATCTGACAACCAGACAATAAAACAGAAAAAACCAATAGCAATGCTTTTAACATAAATGACCTCTACTTAAAGCTTTAAGAGCCGTTCTATCAAAGGAAATAAATTAAACTTCAAAAGGCCTTATATTACAAGCAAAAAGAGTTTTCAGCTAAATTTTTCCATACTTTCGTCTTGCTCTTCTAAAAGACTCAAAAGTGGAATTTAAATCTTCTCTTCCAAAGTCCGGCCATAAGGTTTTTGTAAAGTAAAGCTCAGAATAAGAAGCCGACCATAAATAAAAATTAGACAGCCGGGCCTCTCCTCCTGTTCTGACAATCAAATCAGGTTCAGGAAATTGAGAAGAAGAGAAAAAAGGAGTGATGCTTTTTTCATTCAAACTTTGAAGGGAAAGAGAATCTCCTCTTATCTCTTTTGCCAATTTTTGAAAGGCTTGAAGAATTTCCTGTCTCCCGCCATAATTTAAAGCTACAATTAGATTTAATCCTGAATTGTCTTTTGTTTTTTCACTCAAATCTTGACATAGATTTTGAAGAGAAGAAGAAAAAACAGAAAGGTCCCCTAAAAAACTAAGTTTGATTTGTCTCTTCATCAAAAAATCAGAATGCTTTAAAAAAACCTTTTTAAGAAG
This sequence comes from Oligoflexia bacterium, assembly GCA_026914095.1. Classification (GTDB taxonomy): domain Bacteria; phylum Bdellovibrionota; class Bdellovibrionia; order Bdellovibrionales; family UBA1609; genus JACOND01. The sequence goes on along the minus strand of JAPPIY010000172.1, from coordinate 2,028 downwards.
CCTTTGCAAGGCAGAAATTTCTGTTTTAGGGCGAGATAAAAAGTTTTCTGTGCTTAAAGCAAACAAACTTAAACAGGGCAGGTTTAATTGAGAGCAAATATCTACAACCCATTGAGCTTTTTTAGCCCCTTTAACATGCCCAAAAAATCTTTTATGATTTTTAGATTCAGCCCATCGGCCATTGCCATCCATAATGAAAGCCAAATGCTTGCAGGGGCAGACGCTTTCCAAAACTAAATCTCCATAATTTCTTTTTCTTTGGCTTGGATTGTTTTCTCAACCTGCTCCACAAAATGATCAGTCAGTTTTTGAATTTCATCACTGACTTGTTTTTGATCATCTTCACTCAGTTTCTTGTCTTTAACCGCTTTTTTAACTTCTTCCATAATTCCCCGGCGATTATTTCTTAAATCCACCCGACACTTCTCTCCTTCTTTTTTAACCTCCTTAACCAGCTCCTTTCTTCGCTCTTCTGTGAGTTCCGGCAAGTTCAACCGAATCACTTTTCCATCATTTTGCGGATTGATGCCCAAATTGGCCCTGGCTAAAGCTTGCTCAATCTCTTTTAAGGCTTTTTCGTCCCAGGGATTCACAACGAGAGAGCGAGGAGAGGGAGAAGTGATATTGGCCATTTGAGATAAGGGCGTTTGGCTTCCATAATATAAAACTGTAACAGATTCTAAAAGAGCGGGATGGGCCCTTCCTGTTCTAATTTTACGAAGTCTGGAGCGAAAAGCTGAGACATTATTTTCCATTTTTTCTTTAGCTGTTTGACTGTAGGACTCCCACATTTTTAACCTCCTTTTTATTTTTCTCTTATAAGGCTTCCGACTTGTTTTCCACAAATCGCTTTTAAAAGATTTCCCTTTTTTCTCAAGTTAAAAACAATTAAAGGCATTTTATTGTCCCTGCAAAGGCTGATAGCCGCTCCATCCATAATTTTTAAATTTTTCTTTAAAACCTCTGTATAACTAATTTGTTTAAACTTCCTTATATTTTTATTCTGACTGGGATCCTTATTAAAAACCCCTTCTACTTTTGTCGCTTTTAATAAAACATCCGCTGAAATTTCCATGGCCCTAAGAGCGGCCGCTGTGTCTGTTGAAAAGTAAGGGTTCCCTGTCCCTCCTGAAAAAATAAGCAATCGTTTTTTTTCTAAATGCCGAATCGCCCGGCGGTGAATATAAGGCTCAGCCATATCTGAAATTTCAATGGCTGACAAAACTCTTGTTATAACTTTCTTCTGCTCTAAAACATTTTGCAAAGCCAAAGCATTGATGCATGTTGCTAACATTCCCATGTGATCGGAGCTGACACGATCCATTCCCTTTTGATTGGCTTCCTCTCCTCTAAAGATGTTGCCGCCCCCCACCACAAGAGCCGTCTGGACTCCCAAATCAACCAGTTGTCTCAACTCCTCCGCAATTTGCCTTAGAACTTCAGTTTGAATGCCAAAAGCCTGGCCTCCCGCTAATATCTCACCGCTGATCTTAATAAGAACTCTTTTATAAAGAGGGGTGAGAGATTCAGCTCTTTTTCTCTTCATGGGTTTCACCTAAAGCAAAGCGCGCAAAACGGCGGATGACAACATTTTCCCCAACACGAGAAATAAGCTCATTTAAAGCCTGCTCTATTGTTTGTCTGCCCTCTTGATTTTCTCTCACAAACTCCTGCTTGAGCAAACAAACCTCCTCCAGCCATTTTTTATACAAGCCAGCAGTTATTCGCTCTGCTATCTCCGGTTTTTTCGCTTTTGATAAAGACTGCTCTTTAAAAATCCTCTTTTCTTTTTCTTTCAACTCTTCTGGAATATCCTCCTCTTTTATATAAAGAGGCTGCATAGCTAAAATATGAAGACTCAACTGCTTTACAAAAATTTTAAAATTCTCATTTCTAGCTACAAAATCGGTCTCAGAATTAACTTCCAGCAAAACTCCTATACGGCCATTTCCATGAATATAAGAAAAAATAAGGCCTTCTACAGCTTTTCTATCTGACTTTTTGGCCGCAGTGGAAAGACCCTTTTTC
>JAPPIY010000322.1 GCA_026914095.1 Oligoflexia bacterium | reverse complement strand
CAATGGCTTTAGGCTCCAGCTCTTTAACTCTTTATGAGACTTTAAAAGCTTTTTCTGTTTTTGCAAAACAAGGACAGAGCCTTAAGCCGCTTTTGATTGAAAGAGTGGAAGACAGCCAAGGGAAGGAATTGATTTCAAATATAGGTATGGATGATTTTTTTAGAGAAGAAATAGCCGAGGCGGAAAAATTTGTTTTTGAGAAAAAATCCAGATGGTTTAAGGAGAATACTCCCGAAGGCCAGCAAAGCGTTTTTCAAAAGCGCTGGCTGTCTTTGTTGGACCCTCAGTCCACTCAGCTGATTCCAGCTAACAGCAGTTATGTCTTAATGAATCTTTTAGAAGCTGTGATTCAAGATCCTGAGGGAACAGCCCACAGAGCGCATGTTTTGAAGCGGCCTGTGGGAGGTAAAACGGGAACCACAAATGGAAATTATGACACCTGGTTTGTAGGGGCTTCTCCTGTCATTTCCACGGCGGTTTGGCTGGGTTTTGACAATGAGAAAAGTTTGGGAAAGGTGGAGACAGGCGGCCGGACAGCTTTGCCAATATGGATGGATTATATGGAAAACAGCCATAAAGATTTAGCCCCTGTAGAATTTCCTGTTCCAGATCAAGTGGTTTTTGCCAATATTGATGGAGAGACAGGAGAGTTGGTTTCTTCTAAAAGCCGAGAAGTGATTCATCAGGCTTTTATAGAGGGAACAGAGCCTCAAGCTAAAACTGAGCAAAACTCATCTGCTTCCAGTGATAAACGGATAGAGCCAGACGAAACGGAATTTATAAAAGAAGATTTGTCTTACTGATGCCAAAAAATATAGAAATCGTTAAAGCTTATCAAAACAACTTAAAAGGTTTGAGTGTCCAAATTCCCTTAGGCTCTTTTACTGTGATTTGCGGCTTAAGCGGATCAGGAAAAAGCTCTTTGGCTTTTGAGACTTTGTATGCAGAAGGGCAAAGACGCTATCTTCAAAATCTTTCTAATTATCTCAAGCAGTATATCATTCAGCAAAGCCCTCCTGAAGTGGAAAGTATTTTAAATTTGCCGCCAGCTTTAGCTTTAGAGCAAAAAAATAATGTAAAAAGCTCTCGCTCCACAGTGGCCAGCTTGTCAGGCTTGGCGGATCATTTGAGGCTTATTTTTGAAAAACTGGGGCAGGCTCACTGTCCCAAACATAAAATTCCTTTACAAGCTTTTTCAGCCAATCAAGTGACTCAATATCTCTTATCTCATTTTCAAGGAGAGAGGGCCTTTGTGTTGGTCCCCATTTTAGGACAGAACATTTCCAACTCTAAGCTTTTTTTAAATAGTCTTCGGGCTAAGGGTTTTGTTCGGTTTCTTTTTCCTAGAGGGGAGAATTTGAGCTTAAAGCAAGTTAAAAATATAGAGGACATAAAAAAACTGCCTAAAAAAGAATTTTATCTTTTATTGGATCGGCTGGTTATAGAGGAAAAACAAAAAGCCAGAATGAGAGATTCTTTTAAACAGGCTTTTGATTTGCCAAAGATGTTTCCCTCCTCTTCTTTTGTTTTTTCTGAAAAGGCTATTGTGCAGACTTTAAAGGGAGAGAAAAGGTTTTTTTCCAGTCGAGCTAAATGTCCAGAATGCTCTTATGAATTTCCTCTGCCTTTAACAGCTAATCTTTTTAGTTTTAACTCCCCTTTAGGGGCTTGCCAATCCTGTCAAGGCTATGGCTATATTTTAGACATTGATGAAAATAAGGTGATTCCCCAGCCTAAGCTTTCTCTTAAAGCCGGGGCGATACAGCCTTTTGAAAATCCTTCTGCCAGAAATTGGAAAACACAGTTAAATAAATACTGTAAAGAAAATAAAATTTCCTTAACAAAATCCTGGTGTGACCTGCCTCATAAGCACAGAAAAAAGCTGTGGGAGGGGCAGGGAGCTTTTAAAGGAATATGGGGTTTTTTTAATAGATTAGAGGCTAAGAGGTATAAAATGCATGTACGCGTTTTGCTGTCTCGTTATAAATCCACTTTCCCTTGTCCGAGCTGTAAAAATTCCAGACTGAGATCTGAGTTGAATTTTGTGTTTTTTCATAAAAAAACTTTTAATGATTTTATGAAAATGACTTTAGGCAAAATGCAGGCTTTTTTTGAGAAAGAAATCATGTCTGATAAAGAAAAAGAAACCGCAGAGGAATCTTTTTCAGCTTTGTCTGGCCATTTAAAATATTTAAATGCTTTAGGTCTTTCTTATTTGAATTTAAACCGATCGGTTAGCACCTTATCAGGAGGAGAGTTTCAAAGACTCAATCTATCCAGTCAGCTGGGCTTGGCTTTGTCACAAGTGTTATATGTTTTAGACGAGCCTACTGTAGGGCTTCACCCCAGAGATACAGCCCGAATGATTGAATTGTTGAAAGAGCTGAAAAAAATAGGAAATACAATTGTTGTAGTGGAGCATGATCCGGATATTATGGAAAACAGTGATTATATAATAGAGATGGGGCCTGGATCAGGAGAGAGAGGCGGAGAAATTTTATGGTCAGGCGTCACGAGCCGTTTTTTAAAACAAAACAACTCTAACACAGTTCCCTATTTAAAAAGAAAGAGCATAATTTTAAAACAGTTTCGTCCGGTTAATAAATCCAGCTATAAGTACAGATTGTTATTAAAAAAATGTTCGGGGCATAATTTAAAAAATATAGATTTATTTGTGCCTCTCAATCGCTTTGTTGTTTTAACAGGAGTGAGCGGTTCTGGAAAATCAAGTTTGGCGGTTCAAACTCTGTACCCGGCTTTAAAACAAAGTTTATCACAGGAAGTTTTATCTAGCTTAAGTTATGAAGAGCTTTTAGGGTCTGAATTTTTAAAAGATGTGATTTTGATGACCCAAGAGGATATGGGGAGAAGCTCCAGGAGCTTTGTGGTTTCTTATATTAAAGTTTTTGATTTTATCAGACAGAGCTTTGCCAATACAGTTTTATCCAAAAGATTGGGCTTTAGCTCTTCCCATTTTAGTTTGAATGTAGAGGGAGGGAGATGTCCGGCTTGCAGAGGCGCCGGCTATCAAGAAATTGATATGGCTTTTATGGATCCTTTAAAAATAGAATGTGAGGAGTGTAAGGGCAAAAAGTTTAAGAAAGATATTTTGCGAGTTTATTTAAGAGATAAAAATATTCATGATTTGTTAAATTTAACAGTGGAAGAGGCTTTTGATTTTTTCAGAGGGGAAGCTCCTCTTTTAAGGGCTTTTAGCTCTTTAAAAGAGGTTGGGCTGTCTTATCTCACTTTAGGGCAAAGCATTGGCTCTTTAAGTGGAGGAGAGCGGCAGAGGTTAAAATTATCCAGAGAGCTTTTAAAATCTATTCAAGAAAAGACTCTTTATATTTTAGATGAGCCTACAAAGGGTTTGCATTTTAAGGAGCTGGAGCTTTTATTAAGAGTGATCGATCGGCTGGTCGAGACAGGAGGCAGTTTTTTGGTTATAGAACACAATTTGGATTTTATAAAATCAGCGGATTTTGTAATTGATATGGGGCCTTCAGCAGGCCGTCAGGGAGGGCAGATTTTAGCGGAAGGAAGCCCTCTGGAAATTATGACTTGTAAAAAAAGCCATACCGGACAATTTTTAAAGAAGTTTATAGAGGGAGAGGATTTTTTTTCAACAGATTAGAAAGATACATAATAGGCTTAATTTTTATAACTGATTTATACGGGGCATGGAAATTGGATGGGAACTGACTAACTCCCATTTCATTTGCGTTTTGAGAGGTCCATCCGCAGATTTGATATTTCTACAAATTGTAAAAAGATGTGGAAAAGCTTGAAAAATGCGTCAAAAAAGCTAAAAATTCCTTATTTTACAGGGGAGAAAAGGCTCTTTTAGTTGTTTTTCAGATTTTTTTATCAAAATAATCTGAAACAGCTTGACTTCTTTTGATAAAAACCACTTAGTTATTTCAAAATAAAATAACAAAAAGGAGGAAATTATGATGTCAGTTAAGCCATTACACGACAGAATTATAGTGAGAAGGCTGGAACAGGAAACTAAAACAACAGGCGGTATTATCATCCCTGATACAGCTAAAGAAAAGCCTCTAAAAGGAGAGGTTGTCGCTATAGGAAAAGGCCGTGTCAATGATGAAGGCAAGGTCCTTCCCTTAGATGTAAAAAAAGGAGATAAAATCCTTTTTGGCAAGTATGCGGGAACTGAGTTTCAGTTGGAAGGAGACGAATACTTGATGATGAGGGAAGAGGACATTTACGGAATTTTAAACTAGTTAATTTTGTTTCATAAAAGGAGGTAAAAAATGAGCAAAGAATTACGTTTTAGCACAGAGGCGAGAAACTCCATTGCAAGAGGAGTGAATGTTTTAGCGGATGCTGTAAAAACCACTTTAGGTCCAAAAGGGCGTAATGTGGCGATTGAAAAATCTTTTGGAGCTCCAGTCATCACAAAAGACGGTGTGACGGTGGCCAAAGAGATTGAGCTTAAAAACAAGTTTGAGAACATGGGAGCTCAAATGGTGAAAGAGGTTGCCAGCAAAACCAATGATGAAGCGGGAGATGGCACAACTTCAGC
>JAPPIY010000279.1 GCA_026914095.1 Oligoflexia bacterium | reverse complement strand
ACTTAACTCTTATCAAATAGAACTTAAGTTGTCATGAACCTTTGGAAAAATAGCCTTAGAAAAAGTAAAAACGGCTTTGGCTGAAAGAGATTTAACTTTAAAAGGATCCTCTCCCGAAGTTATATCTAAAAGAAGTTTATCTTTGATTGGCATTAAAAACCCTATATCCTCTTTAGACCTTTCCAATAGAGCTAAGAGCGCCCTGCTAGCTGAAGGCATTAAAACTGTAGAAATGTTATCATCTAAAACCGAAAAGGAATTATCGCTCATCCCCAATTTTGGAAAAACAGCCCTAACAGAAGTAAAGACAGCTTTGGCTAAAAAAAACTTGGCTTTGAGAAAGCCTCATTCGGATTTAAACAGCATATTATCCTTAGACCTTTCCAATAGAGCTAAGAATGCTTTAGGTAGAGAGAAAATTCACACTATAGAAAAACTGGTGTCTAAAACCGAAAAGGAATTGATGTGGATGCCCAACTTTGGAAAAAAAGCTTTAGAAGAAGTCAAACAAGCTTTAGCTAAAAGAGGTTTGGCTTTAAAAAAGGCTCGCCCTAATTTAGACAGCATATTATCCTTAGATATTTCTGCTTATTCTTTAAAGATTCTACAAGCCGAGGAGATTAACACCATAGAAAAATTGACAGGTAAAACAAAACAGGAATTGATGAAATTGCCTTATCTTAGCCAAAGAGCTTTATGGGAAATAGAGTTGTCCTTAGCTAAAAGAGGCTTATATTTAAAAGATACTGCCATACATTAGAGTTAAAAAGCAAGAGGCTCAAAGTGAGGCAAGTTTAAATTGATCTCTTGTCTCTCTTTTCTGCAAGTCCAATCAGGAATTAAGCTTTTAAAATTTTTCCCAGCCTTTGCCTGATAATTTATAAAGACAGGGAATTCTTTTGGAAAGTCCGTCTCTCTAATTGAATCTTGAGGCCCCATCATTAAGAAAGTTTTAGAGTATCCAATATTAGGTATAAACTTTAATAAGTCTTTTCCATGGAGTCGCTCATTGGCAACTTGTCCTAGTTTATAATTATCAATAAACAATTCCCCTCTCTCTTTTATTTTTAAACCCTTTTTTGACAGATATAGAAATAAATGAGTGTAAGAGTAATCCGCTGTTGCTATTACACGATTGGTATACAAAGCAAAAAACTTATTAGAAACATCTAAAGGACGAGTAGATCCCAGCTCTATTTGCTTGTCATTTTTTAGCTGAATATAAACTTTCATTCCCTCTTTTAATTGAAAAGAGAGAGGAATATAAACCGATCTCAGAAATTCCTTTTTATTTAAAAAAGCAAGAAAGCTTTTTGTTCCCTTCTTTTGACTTCCATGAGATCCCCCCCTATGATGATGGTCAGACGCATTTATTCTTAAATTAAAAAGAAGGGTATCCTGTCCTAAAACTTTAATTTTATTAACTAAATCCAGATCTATGATTCGGTTTTTATGTGGAGATTCCAGCTGGGCTCCCTCTCTCACCCCTGCTTTCTCAGAGACAGGCTTTTGTGAGGGCATTTCTATAGGATTGACAGATTTAGCTGAAAAATCCAAACCAATGGACTCGTCATTTCCGCCCGCCCTGTATGAAGCGCTGGAAGAAGGATCAGACAGCTTAAAATAACATTGAATTATATTTAAGAAAAAGCGTGTCTTTCCCAACAAAGCATTAAAATAAAACTGAGCTATGAGTCTATTTCCTAAAGAGCTTTCATGCCAAAAAACTTGGTAAAAACTGCTGGTAAAGGGCATTAAATTCAGATTATACCAACTTCCAAGAGGCTGATGATTATAAATATCGCTTAAACTAATGTCAGATTCATATAATTGATAAAGCCATAAGCTATTGGTAAAAAAAAGAAGCTTTTTAGGATAACTTTCATTTATTTTCCTTAAAAGCTGTTTATTGATTTTAACAGCTTCTTCATCTTCAGACATCTTTGTATAATAGAAAGGATTCTTGATTTTATATCTTAAAAAAGGAAACAATATTTCATATATTTTAAAAGGCTGTTTATCATAGCGAAGAGCTGTCCAAGCCGGCATTAAACTGTAATAATTTTCAAATCTTTTTTGGACAGTATCTCCTTTGATGTGAACTGGTCTGAGCTGATTCTTTTTAGTTATAATAAATCGGTTTTTTGGAAGCCAATAACTCATATTATGAAAGGTAAAACGAGTGTTTCTGGCTGAATAAAAACCAACAGGGCCTAGCAAAACATAATCCAATTGATAGGCTTTAGCATATTTCTCCCATAAAAAGAATTGTTCAGGAAAGCCTACTGCGCTTACTCCAAAATTAAGAACTTCCACAAAGTGATTAGGGAGCTTTTTATTAAAAAGCTCCTGCAAGTAATAAGGATAAGTGGCTGTTTTTTCAACTTCATCTCCAAAAGTATGAGAGTCGCCAAAAGCGCCTATACGAATAGCCCCTTTTTTCTTTTCAGCGGGAAAATTTAAAAAATGCTGAAACCTCTCTTGAGGCTGATGTAAAAGCCCTCCCGTTTTTAAAATAATGTCTTTGGAATACAAATCATATAATTTGCTGTCAACATAAGGCGGTTTTGGCATCTTATATTTGTAATAAGTATAAAATCCAACTATAAAAAAACCTAAAAAGATGAGAGCAAAGTAAACAAAAACTTGAATAGATTTAAAAAAATTCTTCATTATTTATTGAAGCGCCGGTTAATTATAGTTTTATACTAATTAAATTGAGCTGTTATTTTAAAAATCCGAAGGAATGGCGTCTAGAAGTCTTTTTGTATAAGGGTTTTGCGGGTTCCTGTAAATTTCATCTGAGTCATTGTATTCCACAATTTTTCCTTGACTCATAACGGCAATTTGATCTGAAATAAATTTGACAACCGCTAAATCATGGGAAATAAAAATATAGGTTAAATTCAGCTTGTCCTGTAGGTCTTTAAGAAGATTTAAAATCTGAGCTTGTATTGAGACATCTAAAGAGGAAACAGATTCATCACAGACAATAAACTGTGGATTGATAGCTATTGCCCGCGCGATACAGATCCTTTGCCTCTGCCCTCCAGAAAACTCATGAGGATAGCGGTTTTTCATATTTTTATTTAAACCAACTTGTTCCATAAGAGACTCGGCTTTAGCTATTCGCTCATCCCTATTTGGATACAATTTATGAATAACCATAGGCTCCATAATAGAAGCCCCTACTGTCATCCTAGGATTTAAAGAAGCATAAGGATCTTGAAAAATGATCTGCATTTTTTGCCTGACAGATTTTAACTCTTTTTTATTAAGCTTGGAAATATCCGTGTCATCGTATAACACATTTCCGCCAGAAGGCGGAATCAAATGTAAAATAGCCCGCCCTAAAGTTGTTTTGCCGCAACCCGATTCTCCCACTAAACCTAAAGTGCTCCCTTTTTTTACTTCAAAAGAGACATCATCAACAGCTTTTACATAAGTGAGGGGTTTTCCAAAAAAAGACTTTTTCAACGGAAAATATTTTTTCAAGTTTTTAACTTGCAGTAAAGTCTCTGAAGACAGCTGTTTTTTTTTGTTTGAGAGGCAGTTGTTTTAAGTCCGATTGTTTGTCTGCTAGAAAATCAATGACCATAGGGAGTCGAGAGGTTTTTATATCCAAATGAGGCCGACAGGCAATCAAACCTTTGGTGTAGGCTTTCTGCGGTTTTTTAAAAATATCTGAAGTTAATCCCTCCTCTACGATTTTTCCTCCCTGCATAACTAAAACCCTTTGAGAAATTTTTGCAATCACCCCTAAATCATGGGAAATAAATAGGATGCTCATATCCATTTTTTCTTGAAGATTTTTTAACAGCTCTATGATTTGTTTTTGTATCGTTACATCTAAAGCTGTGGTCGGCTCATCAGCGATTAGCAATTCAGGCTTGCAAGCTATAGCCATAGCAATCATGACTCTCTGTCTTTGTCCGCCGCTCATTTCATGAGGATAAGCATTGACACGGCCTTTAGGATCCGCAATTCCCACCTGATCTAAAAGATCAATTGTTTTTTCCCTAGCCTCTTTTTTATTCATTTTTTGATGTAAAATTAAAGCTTCATCAATTTGATAGCCCACTGTAAAAACAGGGTTCAAACTCGTCATAGGCTCTTGGAAAATCATAGAAATCTGATTTCCTCTCACCTCACGCATTTGTCTCTCTGAGTTTTTCAAAAGGTCTTTTTTGTGAAAAAATATCTCTCCGCCTGTAATTTCTCCGGGAGGCTGCGGGAGCAGTCTCATAATACTCAAAGCAGTTACACTTTTGCCCGATCCTGATTCCCCTACAACACCTAAAGCTTCCCCCTTTTTAACCTCAAAAGAAACCTCTTTAAGAGCTTTCACATAAAGCTCTTTTGTTTTAAACTCCACCGATAAATTTTTTATAGACAACAAAGACATGGCGCTTATATCGATCTCCCTTGAGCTTCACTCTAACTTGTTCCGCCTCCCCCCGGAAGACGGAACTCCCGCTAAAGCGAGAATCTCAGATATCCTTTTTTCAAATATCTATATTATTTCTGTCATTCCTGCGAAAGCGGGAATCTCCAGAAAAAATTTAAACCAAACTAGTATAGCTTACTGAT